>JAUPKQ010000078.1 GCA_030837345.1 Actinomycetota bacterium
CGCCGGTCGGCGGAGTCGTCGCCTGGGTCACGCTGCCGATGAACGCCCTGGCACCGCGCCGCAGCACGGAGCCGGAGCCCGTCGGCGCCCCTCCGGCGATGGGCATGATCGGCGCCCCGGACTCCCTCCCGCGACAGGGCTCGCAACCTCCCACCGTCAACGGCCGCCAGGCCTCGGGCGGCGGCACGCCGTCCCAGCTGCCGGCGCGCCACTCGGGCCGCGAGCGTCCGCGTGAACCGGGGATCCCCTCCGCGCCCCAGCGGTCCGCCCCCGTTCCGGCCCCGCCGTCGGCCGCCTCGGTGGCACCGGCCGCTCCCGTGATCATCCCGCCGGTGCCCGAGCGGTCACCGATGAGCGGCCCGATCGCCTTCCGCCGTCCCCCCGCGGGCCCCGGCGGGCAGAGCGGGCTGACACGGCGGGTCCGCGGGGCACAGCTGCCCGACACCGGTGACGCTCCTGACCAGGCCAAGGACACGCCTCGTCCTGAACGGTCCGCCCAGAGTGTCCGGGGCGCGCTCCAGAGCTTCTCCGCCGGACGCCGGACCGCCGCGGAGGTCGCCCTCGGGAACACGCAGCCTGACCCGGGCCCGGTTCCCCCGCACGGATCAGGTGTCCGGGAGGACGACGCCCCGACGCGACCCCAGCCGTTGCTCACCGACCAGATGGTCGCCGAATACGGTCAGGCGCAGCTCCAGGCCCGCTCCGCCCCGGAGCAGCCCTTCGGGCAGCAACCCTTCCAGCAGCAGCCCGAGCCCGTCCTGGAGGCACCGGCGTCCGACGTCGACGTCGCGCCGGGCGGACATCCCCTGCCGCGCCGGGTCCGAGGGGCACAGATGCCCCAAACCGATCTCCCGACGTCCGCGCCCGCCCCTGGGCGCACGGCGGCGGAGGTACGAGCAGCACTGAGCAATTTCGTGGCAGGACGCCGTGCAGCCGAGCACGAGGACTGATTTCACACCCGGCATCCGCCGGCCTATCAAGGAGGGTCTGCTGTCGTGGGCAGAACACTGAGCGCGAACGCGCAGAACGTGAACTGGCTTCTGGCCAACTTCACGGACAACGACGTGTTCGTCGAGCAGACCATCGCCGTCTCCTCCGACGGTCTCTTGATGGCGGCCTCTTCGTCCCTGGACCGGGCCTCCGACGACCGTCTGGCGGCCGTCGTGTCCGGTCTGCGGAGCCTTGCGGAAGGCGGAGCCCGGGTGATGGGAAAGGGCTCTGTCAACCAGGTGATCGTGGAGATGGACCACGGGTACCTGTTCGTGAGCGCCATCAGTGACGGGTCCGTCTTGGGCGTCCTGACCAGCAGGGACGCCGATCTGGCCGCCGTAGGGTACGAAACGACCCTGCTCGTCGACCGAATCGGATCTATCCTCACGCCCGAGATCGTCGCGGAGCTCAAGGGAGGATTAGGGGTATGACAGGTCCCGTGCCCGGGGAGCACGAGCGACAAAGTGTCAGTCGGCCGTTCCTCGCCGCACTGCACCCCACGACGGACGTCACTCCGGAGCCTGCGACGTCCGACGAACCGGACGCGGTCCGACCGTATTTCGTCACACAGGGCCGCGTTCATGATGATCTTTCGGGGTTCGAGACCGTGTACTCACTGACGCCGGGAGGTGCCGCCGGCCTCGATCAACTCTCGTTCGAGCACCGCGACATCGCGGCCCTGTGCCGACAGCCCCAATCCGTCGTCGAGATCTCCGCCCTCCTCAAGTTGCCGCTCGGTGTGACGACCGTGCTGACGCGAGACCTGGCCACCCAGGGTTACCTGACTGCCAGTCAGCCTGTGGCTGACCCAGCCTCCGACCCATCGCTGATCATGAGGTTGATCAATGCTGTCCACGCACTCTGAACAGCCCGTGTCCGCGCCGGCCCCCGTCCCCGTCAAGATCATTGTGGCGGGCGGCTTCGGGGTCGGGAAGACAACACTGGTCGGCGCCGTCTCCGAAATCCCGCCTCTGACGACAGAGGCCGCGATGACGACCCTCGGGGCGGGAATCGACAATCCAGGGGAGGTCACGACCAAGACAACCACCACGGTCGCCATGGACTTCGGGCGCATCACCGTGGACGAATCACTGCGTCTCTACATCTTCGGGACTCCCGGCCAGGATCGTTTTGGCTTCATGTGGAACGAACTCACCACGGGAGCCCTCGGCGCGATCGTCCTGGTCGACAGCCGAAGGATCGAAGACAGCTTCCCGGCTCTCGACTTTTTCGAGAACAGGGACCTACCGTTTGTTGTCGCCGTGAATCAGTTCTCCGGTCACCTCCCCCACGACCTGGGGGATGTCCGGGCCGCGCTGGACGTCGACCCGTACGTCCCGGTGATCGCGACTGACGCACGCGACCGGGGTGCTGTCAAGGAGACGCTGCTCGTGCTTCTCGACGTGGTCCTTCAGCGTGCGATGGCACGGGCCGGGGCACGCTGAGGCCGGTGTAAGGGGCGGAGACCGTGTACGACATCCAGAGCGCCTTGAGGCGCAGAGCGCTGGCGGAACGCCTTGAGTCACTCAAGGAGGCCGCCGAAGCGACGGACAGAGCTGCCGGCACGGCCTCGGACCCCGCGGCCCACCC
>JAUPKQ010000079.1 GCA_030837345.1 Actinomycetota bacterium
CACGATCGTGTCGGAATCAGCCGACGGAAGGAGAAGCCTGCGAGTCCCCTCATCACGGAATGCGACAGTGCGGCACGTTTGGGTACGGATAGCGAGTATTTCCGCCAAACGGTTCGTAGCGGTGGATGAACGGCGACTTCGATCATATGGTGCGGTCGTGCTCGGTGTGGCGGAGGACCAGCACGGCTGCCGTGATCGCGCCGATCCGCCAGGGGCAGTCGCAGCGTCGGCGTGGGCAGCGGTCACATCACGACTCGTTGCACGGAAAGGCCCGGTCCCCGGGGGGTGCCGTGTCCCACCCGGGGCGTAACGAGGGGATCGGTCTGTCCGTGATCCGGAGGAGTGATTCCGATCATCACCGGGCAGCGCCTCCGCTTCACGGACCGCAGGGAATCAGCGTGTGCAATCACCGTCGTGATAACGACAGCGATTGCACACGCTGATTTCTCCACACCGACAAGACGGGTCAGGTACCCGACATTGGGGTAGGTGAGGTGCTTCTGGGCGGTGATCGAGATATTCTCGACAGCTTCAGCCCCGGATGGCGCGGCAGGTCGAGGGGCAGGTGCCCGCCGCCCACATCCAGGAAGCCAGGGACGGGGTGCCCGCACGGGCCGGGGTCAGGGTGATGCCCGCCCCGGAGCCCGGGCCGGAGCCGGGATCGCCACCACCTGGGTCCCCGCCACCAGAGTCGCCGCCGGGATCCCCAGCGCCGGGACCGTCACCGCTGCCCGGCTCGGACGGCGACTGCCCGCCGGGAACCGTCGCTGAGGGGGAAGGGCCCGGAGCACCAGGGTCAGCACCCGGTGGGTTGCCATCACCTGGCGGGGTCTCGGTCCGGGTACTGCCCGGAGCCGAACCGGACGGGGACCCGGCTTGCGTGTCGACGTAGGTGAACGCCGATTCCAGGCTCCCTCGTCGTCCGTCGGAACTCCAGACAGTGACGTCCACCGGCCCGGCGGACACGCCGGGAGGAGTCACGACGATCAGGAGGTCCCCGACCTGCTGGACGGTCCGCGCGGCCACGCCACCGAACTGGACGGTCGCGCCGTTGGGGAGCCGGGTCCCCATGATGGTCACCGTCGTTCCTCCGGCCACGCCACCAGCGGCGGGCACGATCGAAGCGATGCCCCACACGCCTCCGATCGACCCGTCCCCGGGATTCGTTCCCGGGCCGGGAGCCGGGCCGGTAACCGGAGCCGGCGTCGGGCCGGGAACCGCTCCCGTCGAGGAGAGAGAGGGGCGCGTCGAGGAGAAGGAAGGGCGCGCGGTCCCGGATCCCGGGGCGGGGGCGGGTGGCGCCACGGTGGGACCTGGGCGAGTGGGCGCCACGCTCGTGGGGCCGGTGACGGGCCCGCCGGACGTGGGCGCGGCCCCTCCGCCAGGAGGCGGTGCGGTCGTGGCCGTGGAACCGCCCGCGGATGATCTGGTGGCGGGGGCTGTCGCCGGCGGACCCGGGGTCGCGCCGGTGTAGGTGAACGCCGCCCGGAGGACCTCGGACCGCCAGTCCGGTGCCCACACGACGACGTCGACGGCGCCGGTGAAGGCCGACGGCGGGATCCGGACGACGATCCGGTCGGCGGTGTGCGGCAACGTGGTGGCGAACACCGCTCCGACCTGCACGAACGCGCCCTCGGGGAGCCGGGTTCCGGCGATCGTCAGTTCACCGTTCCCGCTGACGCTCGCCGAGGGAGGGGCCAGGTAGGTGATACCCCACAGGGGCGTGCCTCCGGGGTAGTCGAGCCGGGGGCTCGGCAGGGCTCCCGCCGGGGCACTCGTCGGCGCGCTCGTCGGCGCCGGGAGAGTGGGGGCGGCCGTCGGCGCGGGACCGGTCGGCGTCACCGCGGGAGGAATCGTCGGGGCGGCCGTCGGCACCGGGACCGTCGGCACCGGGACCGTCGGGGCGGCGGTCGCCGAGGGAGGCGACGCCGGAGGCTGAGGAGCCCCGCCTCCGCCCTCGTTGCCGGAGGACGGGGAGACGACCGGCGAGCCGCCGTCCGTCACGTCGAACACGCCGAACTGGGCCGCGGTGACCGGAAGCCCCTCGGACACCAGCCGGACGGCGACCCCGTACCGGCCCTGGGGCAGCGTGAAGCCGAGGGGAACGGTCACGCCCCCGCGCAACCTCGCCGCCGTCAGACCGGGAGGTGTGAGCACCACGGCCCCCGCGGCGTCCGTGGTGGCGGTCCCGGCATCGCCCGCGTCGATCGTCGCCCCGCCGACGGTGAACGTGGTGCCGCCGGAACGCGCCAGGAGGTCGAGGCGCACCTGGAGGGGACCGGTGGGCAGGTTCTCCCCGCTTCCGGCGAGCGTCGCGGAGGCCCGGACCGGCGTGGACGACGCGAGTCCCGACAAGCCCTCGAAGGTCACCCTGACGGGTTCGGGCATCGCGGCGACGGCGTTGCCCGCGTCGAGACGGCCGCCGGAGACCGATCGGCCCGCGAACGCCGCCTTCGGGATCGTTCCGTCGAGCAAGCGCTCGCGGAGGACGGCGACGGGCGAGGCCGGATTGACGCTCCGCATCATCGCCACGGTCGCCGCGACGATCGGTGACGAGAACGACGTCCCCGAGGCCGTGACGGTGTCGCCCCCGACGTCCGGGACCGGCAGGGAGGTCCCGGGGGCGAACAGGTCGACGGTCGCGTCGCCGTAGGCCGAGAACGACGACACGGAGTCGTCGGCCGCCGACGCCCCGACGACAAGCATGTTCGGCTCGCGGAAGCTGGCCGGGTACATCGGGGCCGCCTCGCGATCGGCACCGTCGTTGCCCGCCGCGACGACGACGAGCACGTCGTGGTCGCCCGCGTACCGGATGGCGTCCCGCAACGTCAGGTCGTCGGGGGCCGGTGTGTTCCGCACCCCGCCGAAGGACAGGTTGATGACGTCGGCCCCGTGGTCCGTGGCGTAGCGGACGGCGCGCGCCGCCGCCGGGACGTGCACGGTGCGGTCGTATCCGGCGACCAGCGGCATGATCACCGCCTCGGGGGCCGCTCCACCGGCGCCGGTCCGGTTCCCGACCGCCGCGGCGGCCGATCCGGCCACCATCGTCCCGTGCCGGGATCCCTTGGTCCCGTTGATGGTGTTCGTGACGTCCGGGGAGTTCAGGTAGAAGTTCCACCCGTGGCAGTCACCGACAAGGCCGTCCCCGTCGAGATCGATCACCGAGCCGCACGGCTCGTCCGGGTTGGTCCAGATCCCGGAGGCGATCTCCGGGACGGCGAGGTCGGCACCGGTGTCGACCACGGCGATGACGCTTCCCGCCCCTCGGGTGCGCTCCCAGGCACGCAGGGCATTGATGTCCGCGCCCGCCCTGGCGGGCAGTGAGAGAGGGGTTCCGCTGCCGTCGTTGCGCAGGTTCCAGGCATAGGACAGGAACGGGTCGTCGGGAAGATCGGTCAGGTCGAGGGTCCGCGCCGTCGTCTGCCGTCGCACGTCCGTGACGAAGGAGGCGATCGACAGTCCCGTACCCGGCTCGGCGGCGACGAGGGCCTGGTCACCGCTGCCCTCGACGGCGAACCGCACGCCCTTCACCCGGCGGAGCGCCGACAGGGCGGCCGCGAGGCGGTCGCCCCGGGTGGCGGCCGTCGACGTGACGGCGACCGTTGACGGGGCCGCGGGAGGCCTCGGGACGACGGACACCTCGACCCGGGAGAGGTCGAGATCGACGACCATCCGGTCCAGGCCGTCCCCCGGGTGGGCGAGTTCCCACGCGAGGATCGACTCGGGGTACGACGACCGGATCAGCAGCGCGTAGACCGGGACGGCGCCCGCCGCCGTGACGAGGGCGATGGTCACTCCCAGGGCCCATGCCTGGGTCATCGAGAGACGATCGAGGAACCGGCCCATTCACCTCTCCCTGACCCACGGGATCCCTGCACCCGTACAAGTGTCAAAGAGGTGTCGGCGGGGACCGGCATCCCCTGAACGGCCGGCCTGGCTGTCCACCCGGACTTTCCGCTCGAACCGGCGCGATCGTGCCGGTTCGAACCGGCGGGGTGACAGACCGCCGAGGCCAGCGCGAGAAACCACTCCCCGGGGGGACTCGGACGGCGGAGGCCGCCGGACGGGGTGTGACCGCGGGGGGCGAACGCGCCCCCGAGCGAGTGGTCCGGGCCCCGAACCCATCACGACGACGCCGGAGATGCCGATGAGTCCTGGCGAGGGGACATGACGACCCCAGCCCGTGGGGTCACACCGGCCTCACGACATCTCTCACGGAGGAGAACATCCGGAATGAGTATTCTTACGAAGGTAGCGACGTCAAAGGTCGCACGAGTCACGGCCATCACCGCGCTGGTCGGCGGCACGATGATCGGTCTGACGACGAGTTCCGCGCAAGCCGCCACCGCTCTGACGCTCTCCCCCGCCACCTCTGACGCGGCCGGTGGCGCGGTGATCGCCGTCAAGGGCTCGGGCCTCGCCGATGCGACGAACGCCCCGAAGGTCCTCGCGGCGACCTTCTCGACAACGGTCTGCAATACGACGACGGTCTCCGGCACGGCGGCGGCGAGCTTCGCGGTCGAATCGGCGACGGTCGCCTACGTGACGACCCCGGTCCTCGCCGCCAACACGTGGTACCTGTGCCTCTATGACGTCGCCTCGGGCGCC
The DNA here is from genome assembly GCA_030837345.1 of Actinomycetota bacterium. Taxonomy (GTDB): domain Bacteria; phylum Actinomycetota; class Actinomycetes; order Actinomycetales; family Kineosporiaceae; genus JAUPKQ01. Next base: position 4,609 of record JAUPKQ010000079.1, read on the forward strand.
GGCAACCTGCTCGGACAGGGCACGCTGGTCACCGCGGCCGCGCCGACGGTCACCTCGATCGCCCCGGTAGCCCCGGCAGCCCCCGTCAAGGGCGGCACGAGCATCACGCTGACCGGCACCAACTACACCAAGGCCACCAAGGTCCTGGTGGACGGCGTCGCCGCGAAGACGACGTACGTCAGTGCGACCTCCCTGCTCGCCGTCCTGCCCGCTCACGCGGCCCAGAAGGACGTTCCGGTCAAGGTGGTCTCGGAGTACGCCTCGGTCACGACGGCGGCCGACGCGAACTACGTCGACTACTTCCCGTCGATCACGGTCACGCCCGCCAGCGGTAACGGTGGCGCCAACCAGTGGATCACGGTCAAGGGCAGCGGTTTCAACGCCCTGACCTTCGGAGCCGCGGCGACCAACCAGGTCGTCACCCTGGTTCCCGGTGGAACGACGCTGACCGCCGCCACCACGGTGATTCTCACCGCGACCAAGCCGTGCGCCACCCTGATCAGGGTCAGTGACACCCAGCTGAGCTGCCTGCTTCCGACACCCATCTCGGGCGCCTACTCGGTGATGATCATCGCTCGGGACGGCACGACCGCCGCCAACTACGGCAGCACGACCATCCCGATCATGAAGACGGGCACCTACACCGCGGCGAGCATGTGATCCGGCGCTCACCCGGTATCACCTGATCAGCACCGTCTGATCAGCAACACCTGATCCGACCGGAGGCCCGGCCCTTTCGAGGGACCGGGCCTTCGTCGTTGCCGGGGGACCACCAGCTGTTTCGAGAGATCACCAGCTGTTTCGAGGGACCGGCCATGGTCCGTTCCCCCGATACCGCGCGGGCACCGGAGCGGCGTGTCGCCGGGCCGTTCCCTCCGGGTGCACGCTGAGCACGCCACGCGCCAGGCCGAGGAGGTCCCGATGAGCACAGCAGGGCTCTCGCCCCCGACGGCCAACGTCCTGCCCCGGTCCTCGGGTTCGGGGCGGCACCGGGGCCGGCAGCAGCTCGCCGTCACGGCGGCGGCCGGCGCGATAGGCCTCGCCGGGATCATCGCCGCCCTGCTGATCCCGGGGGGCAAGGGACTCGCCGGGATCGGCCTGGACGGCGTCGATCTGCCGTTCGGGATGGCGTCACCGGACGCCCGCCAGCGGGTCGCGGGACCCTTCGGCGGGACACCGCGCGACGCCGCCGAGGAGGAGTCCATCCTCGCGATGGTTCCCCCGGCCCCGCCGTCCGCACCGGTGTTCCTGCCCGAGGAGGTGGCGGGCCTGTCCCGGCTGCCCCTCGCCGACGACCCGACCCTCACCCCGGACTGGAGGAAGCAGGCCGCCGAGGCGGCCGCCGGGGCGACCATCACCGTCCGGACCTACGGGACCGCCGACGGACGCGAGACCGTCCGGACCGCCGCCGCCCGCACCGACCTGGCCGGGAAGCTGCACCTCACCTGGCCCGCCGACGGTGGTACCCGGGTCGGTGACAACCGCTGCACGCAGTACGTGCGACCGGCGCCCGGGGCCGAGGTGAAGGTCCGCGACGGCGTGGTGATCTGCTGGCGGATCTCCTCCCGTCTCAGCGCCTACGCTCTGTTGATCTCCACGGAGGGGGCGGTCACCCTGCCGGAGGGGTCCGCGGCGCTGGACCAGATCTGGGACACGGCCTCCGCCCGGTGACCGGACACCACTGACCGCTGGCCGGACACCCCTAACCGGAACGAACCACCCCGAGGGGGCGAATATTTGCCCTTAAAGTGCCCGGATGACTGGATCATCCACCGATGACCTGACCGAGAACGACAGCGCTTCGTCCGGCCCCTCAGCGGGCCCGCTCGCGGGCTATGTCGTCGTCGATCTCACCCGGGCTCTCGCCGGACCCCACGCGAGCATGATGCTCGGCGATCTCGGGGCCCGCGTCGTCAAGGTCGAGACCCCCGGATCCGGTGACGACACCCGGGGCTGGGGGCCGCCCTTCGTCGACCCGGGGCCCGGCGAGGACGGCGTCCCGCGCCCGCCGGAGTCCACCTACTTCCTCTCGTGCAACCGCAACAAGGAGTCGATCGCCCTCGACCTCAAGTCGGACGACGGCCGGGAGGTCCTCACCCGGCTGGTCGAGCGGTCCGACGTCCTGATGGAGAACTTCCGCCCCGGCGTCCTCGACCGCCTCGGATTCGACGTCGCCCGGCTGCACGAGATCAACCCTCGCCTGGTGATCCTCTCGATCTCCGGTTTCGGGCATGACGGCCCGGAGGCCTCACGGCCCGGCTACGACCAGATCGGGCAGGGTGAGGCGGGGATCATGTCCCTCACCGGCTCCGGTCCCGACGATCCCCAGCGCGTCGGCGTCCCGATCGGTGACCTTCTCGCCGGCATGTACGGCGCCTACGGCGTCCTCGCCGCGCTCCTGGAACGGACCCGCACCGGACGCGGGCAGGTGGTCCGGACGAGCCTGCTCGCCGCGCTCGTCGGCGTCCACGCCTTCCAGGGCACCCGGTACACCGTGGCGGGCGAGGTCGGGCGGGCCGCGGGCAACCACCACCCCGCGGTCGCGCCGTACGGACTCTTCCGCTGCCGGGACGGCGCGGTACAGCTCGCGATCGGCAGCCAGGGCCTGTGGCGGAGCCTCTGCGCCGGGTTCGGCCTCGACCCCGGCACCCCCGGCATGGCCTCGAACGCCGACCGGGTGGTCAACCGGGAGACCGTCGTCAAGACCCTGGAGTCGCTCTTCGAGGACTGGGAGGCCGGGCCCCTGCTGGAACGGCTCGCCGAACTGGGGATCCCCGCGGGCAGGGTGCGCACCCTCGACGAGGTCTACGCCTGGGAGCAGACGCTCTCGCAGGGTCTCTTGATCGACGTCGAGCACCCCTCGCTCGGGCAGCTGAAGCTGCCGGGGCCGCCGGTGCGCTTCTTCGGCGGGGGGAACGACGGGCTCGTCGAGGTCACCCGGCGCGCCCACACGGCCCCGCCGACCCTGGACGAGCACGGATCCTCCGTCCGCGCCTGGCTGGGTCTGGACCAGCGGCCCGACGCGCCACCCCAGGTTCCGGTCACCGCGGACAGATAGCCGCGATCTACTGTTACCGGGCACCAGATGGGTGCCCGGGGACGGCCCAAGGAGGGTGTCGTGACACTTGCCATCGGCCTCGTGATCACCGTCATCGGCCTGACCGTCGCGGGGCGCCGCCTCTGGTGGCTGGTGACATTGATCAGGAGCGGCCAGCCGGCGAGCGGCCGCTTCGACGGCCTGTCCCGGCGGCTCCGCACGGAGCTGAAGGAGGTGGCCGGTCAGAGCAGGCTGCTCCGGTGGTCGGTTCCCGGGATCGCCCACTTCTTCACGATGTGGGGCTTCATCGTCTTGTCCCTGACCATCGTCGAGCTGTACGGGACCCTGGCCGACGAGAACTTCGCGATCCCGTTCTTCGGCCGTGAGGCCTGGCTCGGGTTCGTCGAGGATTTCTTCGCCGTCGCCGTCATCGCGGCCCTGGCCGTGTTCGCCGTCCTGCGGGTGCGTCACGCTCCGGTCCGGCGGAACCGGGAGTCACGCTTCTACGGCTCGCACACGGCCGTCGCCTGGACGATCCTCGGCATGATCGCCCTGGTCGTCGGCCTGCTGCTGGTCTGGCGGGCGGCCCAGATCAACACGGGTCGCTTCCCGTACGGCGAGACCTGGTGGGCGTTCGGATCGATGGCCCTCGCGCGGCTGCTCCGCCCCCTCGGCGAGCAGGCGAACGCCTGGATCGAGAATGTCCTGCTGATCGCCCAGATCACCACTTTGATGATCTTTCTTGTCGTCGTCGCCCACTCGAAGCACCTGCACATCGGAGCCGCCCCCGTCAATGTGCTCGCGAAGCGCGAACCCGTGGCGCTCGGCCCCCTGCTGCCGATGGAGTCCGGCGGCGCCCCGATCGACCTCGACAACCCGGACGACGACGCCGTCGTCGGTCGCGGCACGATCGAGGACTTCACCTGGAAAGGCATGCTCGACTTCGCCACCTGCACCGAATGCGGCCGCTGTCAGAGCCAGTGCCCCGCCTGGACCACCGGCAAACCCCTCTCACCGAAGCTCCTGATCATGGATCTACGGGATCACCTGTTCGCCAAGACACCGACCTTCCTCGACACGTTCGACCGCACGTCCAACGGCCTCGCGACACTCCCGACGGAACCGTTCGTCCCGGTCGAGGCCCCCTCACCCAACGGACATCACGCCGTACCGGCGTCCGGTTTCCGCCTGGTCCCCGCGCCGGGACCGGGACGGACCGCCCGGCCGCTCGTCGGGACCCCCGCCGAGAATGGCGTGATCGACCCGCGGGTCCTGTGGTCGTGCACGACCTGCGGCGCCTGCGTCGAACAGTGCCCGGTCGACATCGAGCACCTCGATCACATCGTCGACATGCGCCGGCACCAGGTCCTTCGGGAGTCGGCGTTCCCCGGCGAACTCGGCGGCCTGTTCACGAACCTGGAGACGTCCGGCAACCCGTGGGGAGCCCGCGCCCGGACCCGGCTGGACTGGGCGAGGGGACTCGACTTCGAGATCCCCGTCGTGGGCTCCGGCGTCGCGGACCTCACCGAGGTCGACTACTTGTTCTGGGTCGGCTGTGCCGGAGCGACCGACGACCGGGCGAAACGGACGACGCGTGCCGTCGCGGAGCTGCTGCACCGCGCGGGCGTCACGTTCGCCGTCCTCGGCGAGAAGGAGACCTGCACCGGCGACGCCGCGCGGCGCGCGGGCAACGAGTCCCTCTTCCAGCTGCTGGCCTCACGGAACGTCGTGACCCTGGACGGGGCCGCGGCCACCAGGATCGTCGTGACCTGCCCGCACTGCCTCAACACGTTGAAGAACGAGTATCCGCAGGTGGGAGGCCATTACGACGTGGTGCACCACACGCAGTTACTCAACCGGCTCGTCCGTGAGGGGCGGCTGACACCGCTGGCACCGCCGTCCGGCGGCGGGCGGATCGTCACCTACCACGACCCGTGCTACCTCGGCCGCCACAACGACGTGTACGAACCTCCCCGGGATCTGATCGAGAGCCTGCCGGGGCTGGCCCTCACCGAGATGCCGCGCGCCTCCTCCGGCTCGTTCTGCTGCGGGGCCGGAGGCGCCCGCCTGTGGATGGAGGAGGACCTCGGACAGCGTGTCAACGACGTCCGGGCCGCCGAGGCGGTGGCGACGGGGGCCGAGCAGATCGGCGTCGCCTGCCCGTTCTGCCTGATGATGCTCGGCGACGGGGTGGCGGGAGCGACGGCCCCGGCCCCGGGGCGCGAAATCGAGGTCGTGGACGTCGCGCAGATGTTGCTCCGCGCCGTCCGCGACGGCGACAACGACGCGGGACCCGCGGCGCAGACCCCAGCGGCCACCTGACGGCGGTCTTCCTCCCGGACCGGGTCACACCCGCCGTGGCGGCGGTGGCCCCGGCTTCGGTCGGGCGGGTTCCGGTGCCGCCGGCCCCGGACCGGCCGGCCGGCCCGGCGACACGGGGGACGGCGGCTCGGGCGACGGGAGCTCGGGCGACGGCGGCTCGGGCGACGGCGGCGGCGGTGTGTCCCCTGTGCCTGTCCCGGCCCGGCGGGCGGGCCGGGGGCGGCGGCCCGGGGGTTTGGCGAGGCGATGCAACCGGCTGGCGAGGGCTCCGAGATCGTCGATCGAGCTCGCGGCGGCGGCGTTGGCGGCCTGGACCTCGGCGTAGACCTCGGCCCGGTGCACCTGGACGCTCCGGGGAGCCTCGATCCCGAGACGCACCGTGTCCCCTCGGACGTCGAGGACCACGACGCGGACGTCGTTCCCGATCACAATGCTCTCCCCTGCACGGCGGGTGAGGACCAGCACGACGGGCTCCTTCCATGGATCCCACCAGGTCCGGCCACCCGCCCCCGGGATGGCTCGGCGAGCGGCTAGGCGATGGCGGCTCGCACCGGCCAGGTGGTCCCCGAAAGGATCACCTGAGCGGCCGAACGGGTCCGGGCGTTGATGACGACCGGTGCCAGAAGGTTAGCGGTCGTAGACAGAGAGTCATCTCCACTCGTCACAAGAACGAGGACCAGTGCCTCTTCGGCGTCCCTGAGGTCGAGATCACTACAGGCTGGTTCGTCCAGTTCGAAGGTGTAGTCCGGGAAGAAGGCCGTCGGAACCCCGACGAGGAACCTCACCTCCGGCTGCTCGACGCTGCGCAGCTCGTAGAGAACGGGGTCCGCCTCGCCGTCCCGGTCGTCCAGCTGGACGAGGAAGAACCTGGTCAGCCCGTCGAAGCCCGGCATCGGCCGGACCAGTTCGATCTCGGGAAGGTCCTCGGCCCCCGGATCTATGACCTCCCCGCACGGACGGCCCTGGAGCGGTACGCCGCTCACTTGAGGAAGTCCACGAGCGAGATCTGCTGGATCTTCGCCGCCGACTGCAGCGCAGCCTCGTACCCCACCCGCTGGGCCTCCAGTTTCATGATGGTCTCCGGCATGTCGACGTCCTCGTGGACGGAGATGCGCGAGGTCAGGTCAAGCCGGTGCGTGTCGACCATCGACCTGGTCTGGTTGACCCGTTCGGAGCGGGCACCGACGTCGCCCATGGCCCACGCCACCTGCTCCAGGGCCTTGTCGATCACTTGCAGGTCGGTGTCCCCGACGGTACCGCCGGCGACGTTCGCCGAGATCTGGCTGAGGGAGATCGGCACCGTGTCGGCGCCGACCGCGGTGCCGGTGACGTCGACCCGGACGACGGCGTCCGTCGCGATGCGGGTCTCGACGGCGCCGTCGTCCCCCACATAGACCCCGGACGCGTCGACCGCCGTCAGGCCGCGCACGGTGCCACCGAAGATCGGGCGGTCGAGGTAGGTCGAGTTGTAGAGGTCGAGGATCTCCGCCCGCACGGCCTCGACGTTGGCCGCGACGCCCGCGAGGCTCTCGGGGCCCAGGGCGCCGTTGCGGGCCGTGATGATCAGGTCCCGGACGTTCCGCAGACGGTCGCTGAGCTGGGTCAGGGCGTTGTCGGTCACGGTGAGGCGACCGATCGCCTGGTCGATGTTGCGGATGAACTGCTCGTCGGCGGACCGGCGGGACCGGAGGGTCATCGACGACACGGTCGCCGACGGGTCGTCGCTCGGCTGGGACACCTTGCGCCCGCTGGAGAGCTGCTGCTGGAGCTTCTGCAGCCGGGTGAGGTTGGACTGGAGACCGCGCAGGGCGGTGTCCGCGATGGTGTTCTGCGTGATCCGCGAGCTGCTCACGATCTCAGCCCCCCCTCGCTCAGCACGCCGCGGGAGGTCACAGCCCCACCCGGCCGGTGCGGTTGATCAGTGTCTCCAGGAGGTCGTCGGTCGTCGTGATCACACGGGCGGACGCCTGGTAGGCGCGCTGGAACAGCATGAGGTTGGTCATCTCCTCGTCGAGGTTCACTCCCGCGTCCGACTGGACGGAGTCCTCCGCGGCGCTGACGACGGCGTCCTGCACCGCTTCGGCGGTCTTCAGGCTCTGGAGCTGCACGCCGAGGGTGGTGGTCAGGTTGCGCCATTGCACGGACGCCCCGTCGCCGCCCACTCCCGCGGCGGCCAGGGTGGCGGCGGAGATCGCGTCGTCCGCGAGGTCACCGACGCGGCGGGCGACGCTGCCGTCGGCGATGCCGGCCGCCGAGGCGATCGCGAGCGAACCGCCCACGGCGGGGACGACGGAGATCGACTTGGCGTCGGTGCCAGAGAAGAAGGCGAGGCCCGTGTCACCGTTCGAGTCGTACCCCAGCGCGTAGACGGCGTTCACGGATTCGATCATGCTCAGGGCGACCGAGTCCACCTTGGCGGAGAGTTCCGGAAGGTCGGTGCGGAGGGTGGCGAGCAGACCCGCGGCCGAACCGTACTCCACCGGCACCGAGTACGAGCCGACCGTCAGCCCGGGCGGGTCGCTGCCGGCCGTCGAGAGGTCGAAGGCGCCGCTGACGGTGATCTCCGACCAGTCCGACCCCGAGACGATCGAGACGCCGTTGACGCTGACGGAGACCAGCCCCTCGTCGTCCGTCGTCGCGTACCCGCCGACGTATCCCGCGAGGTCACGGACCAGCTGGTCACGCTTGTCGAGCAGTTCGTTCACCGGTTTGCCGGAGGCCTGCCCGGCGCGGATCCCGTCGTTGAGGGTCGCGAGCTCGGACGACGCCTGGTTGACTCTGGCCGCGACGTCGACGAGGGTGTGCCGGGCGACGGTCCACTGGGACGACAGGCCCGTGCTGACGGACTTCAGCTGCTGGGCGACGGCGAGGCCCCGCTGGATCACCACGGATCCGGCGGAGGAGTTCGTCGGGTTGCTCCCGAGGTCGTGCCAGGCGCTGTAGAAACTGTCCATCGAACTCTGGAGGCCGGTCTCACCCGGCTCGGCGAGCAGGAGCTCGGTCCCCTGAAGGATCTGGGTGCGGGACGTCAGGGCCGCCTGGCGCCCTCCCGCCGCCGCCCGGGTCGCCTCGAGGAAGGCGTCACGGATACGGACGACGTCCGAGACCCGGACCCCGCCGACCGCCGTCTTCGAGTTGCCGGTGTGGAACGACGCCGCCGGGGTCCCGCCCAGGGAGGCGAGCAGGACACGTTGCCGCGAGTAGCCCGGGGTGTTCGCGTTGACGATGTTCTGGCTCGTGGCGTCGATGGCCCGCTGCGCCGCCGAGAGGCCGCTCGTCGCCGTGCTGAGTGTCGAGAAGTTACTCATAGCGACCGGTCCACGACGGTTCGGGCATGACCTGCGATCGTCTCGCTCCGGCCCTGGGCGTCGTACCCCAGCGAGGTCGTGCCCTGGCGGAGCCCGAGATTGGCCATCGCCGTCTCGACGGCCTTCATCCCCGCCGCCATCAGGTGACGGTTGGCCTCGGCGAGGGCGGACAGCTCGCTCGTCAGGGTGATCAGCGCCTGCCGGTGCTCGATGAGGACCTCGGTCCACGGCGGCTGGACGGATCCCGCGATCTCCTCCAGCGTCGCTCCGGGGTCGAGCCCGAACTCGGCGCCCACGCGGTCCGCGATGGCGGACCGTTGCATCTCGACGATGCTCATCTCCCCGAGAAGTTGCTCGACCTCGGCCGTCGCGACGCCGAGGAACCGGGTGTGCCCGGCCGCGACGAGAAGCTGCTCGCATTCGAGCCGGTAGATCAGGCACTCGGCCAGCTCGCGCTGACGCCAAAGCACCGCGGCGAGATCGGGGATGCTCATGGCGGCTCCAGACGTTGGCCCATTCACCGTGTCGTGGTCGTTCGAGTCTTCTGTCGGCAGACACCCGGCGGACCTGAGGAAATCCGGGCCCGTCATCTTCGCCCTTCCGGGTGATTCGGATCCCCCGGTCGTCCCCTCACTGGTCTGAGACCGAAAGAGGGACGCCGGGGACGCCGACAACTCATCCGTGCCGCAACCCACCGCAGACGTCGACGAGTTGGTGAGCGCCAATCTGGCCCTGGTGGGTCACCTTGCGCGCGAGACCGCGTCGCGCCTGCCGCGGCACCTCGACTCCGACGACCTCTACGGCGCGGGTGCGCTGGCCCTGGTCCAGGCAGCCAAGTCGTTCGACTCCTCCCTCGGCGTCCCCTTCGTGCGGTTCGCCTCCACCCGGGTCCGGGGAGCGATGATCGACCACATGCGCCAGCGCGACTGGGCGACGCGCTCGATCCGCTCACGGGCCAGGGCGCTGACGACGGTGACGGAGGAGCTGACCCGGGCGATGCACCGGGCGCCGACGGAGAGCGAGGTCGCCGCCGCGAGCGGCATGACCGAGCAAGAGGTGCGCCAGGTGATCGCCGGGACCGACCGCGCGTCCCTGCTGAGCCTCGACCCGCTGACGGCGGACGACGCCGGGCTCGGGGCCGGGCTCGTCGACGGCGCTCCCCGGCCTGACGAGGCCCTCGTCGCCGCGGAGCGGGTCGGCTATCTCAGGGACGCGATCGCCGAGCTGCCCGAGCGTCCCCGGCGGGTCGTCACCGGCTACTACCTGGAGAACCGGCAGCTCAGCGAGATCGCCGAGGAGCTCGGGGTGACGCAGTCACGCGTCTCCCAGCTCCGGGCGGAAGGCCTGGACCTCCTGCACGAGGCGCTCTCCCGCCTCCTTCGGGACGACTCCGCCGGCGGGTCCGCGAGCGCGTCCGCCGGCGGGTCCGCCGGTGGGGGGACGCCGGGCGGGGACCCTGCGCCGTCCCCCGAGAACGAGGGGATCAAGGCGCGCCGCCGGGAGGCGTACGTCAGCGCGGTGGCGAGGCGCTCCTCGGTACGGGAGCGGGCCGACGTCCAGGCCTATCTGGCCGGCGCCTCGCTGCACCTCACCCACGGCGAGGGATCCGAGGCCGCGCGCCGGGCCCCGACGGGCGCCTGAGGACGGGTCCTTCCCGGGCTTCCGGGCAACACCACCCGATCGGCGTACGCCTGACCCCTCAACAACCCTTGGCCCCCGCCGATAGGAACCACGAGCCGGTCCACGGATGGACCGGTACCGGACCCGAACCAAGGAGGACACCGTGGGTCTTCGTATCAACAACAACATCGCAGCGTTCAACGCCTACCGGAACCTGTCCGTAACCGACGGCCAGATGTCGAAGTCGCTGGAGAAGCTGTCCAGTGGTTACCGGATCAACCGGGCGGCGGACGACGCCGCGGGGCTCGCCATTTCGGAGAGCCTGCGCTCGCAGATCGGCGGTCTGAAGGTTGCTGTCCGTAACGCCCAGGACGGCATCAGCGTCGTGCAGACCGCTGAAGGTGCGCTCAACGAAACCACCTCGATCCTCCAGCGCATGCGTGACCTGTCCGTCCAGGCCGCGAACGGCGGTTCGCAGGACACCACGGCCCAGGCCAACGCGAACACCGAGTTCCAGCAGCTCAACTCCGAGCTCGACCGTATCGCCGTCACCACGAAGTTCGGCCAGCAGTCCCTGCTGGACGGCAACTACGCCGGCGCTTTCCAGGTCGGTTCGGATTCGCAGACCGTCAACGCCTCGAACGTGATCACTGTCGACATGACGTCGGCCGGGGCCCTTGCCGGTCTGACCATCACCGGTCTCGACTCGGCCGGTCTCGCCCTGAGCAGCAGCGACCTGGCGACTACGGCCACGGCCACGGCCGCCATCGACTCGCTCGACACCGCTCTCAAGGACGTCTCGACCGTCCGGGCCAAGCTCGGTGCTTTCCAGAACCGGTTCGAGCACACAGTCAACAACCTCAACGTCGCGGTCGAGAACCTGTCCGCGTCCGAGAGCCGGATCCGTGACACCGACATGGCGTCGGAGATGGTGAACTTCACCAGGTCGCAGATCCTGTCGCAGGCCGGCACGGCAATGCTGGCGCAGGCGAACCAGTCGCCGCAGGGTGTCCTCAAGCTCCTGGGGTGATCATGGGCCCGGCGGCGGCGGTGCTACCGCCGCCGCCGGGCACTTCGCACGTCGCCACTAGCGCGGGAGCGTAGCCATGTCCTCAGGAGTGACGATCTCCGGAGCGGTCTCCGGGCTCGACACGGCAGGCATCATCGAGCAGCTCGTCGCCGTGCAGCGAAACCAGCAGACGATCCTTCGGTCCCAGCAGTCCGCCGTCCAGAAGCGCGCCGACGCCTACGCCTCCCTGGTGACGTCGCTGAACTCCCTCGGGACCCTGTCCGCCGATCTCGCGAAGACCAGCGCCTGGACGGGTTCGAGCGCGACCTCCTCGTCGTCCTCGGTCACGGCGACGGCCACGGGGACCGCCACCTCGTCGATCAGCTTCGACGTGGTGAGCCTGGCCGCCGCCCACAGCGTCGGGTCGACGAGCGGGGTCATCTCGACGAGCGCGGTCGTCGCGGGCAGCGGTTCGATCACCCTGACCAAGGGCTCCAGCTCGACCTCGATCTCCGTCGGGACCGGCTCGCTCAGCGAGGTCGTCTCGGCGATCAACAACTCCGGCAACGGCCTGCACGCGGCCGCCGTCAAGACGAACGACGGCCTGTACCGACTCCAGGTCACCTCGGCGACGACGGGCGAGGCCTCGACGTTCTCGCTCAGCGGGCTGACCGGTTTCACCGGTACGGGCATCCTCACCGACGGCAGCGACGCGACGATCCGCGTCGGCGGCGGCGCGGGGTCGACCACCAGCTACGACCTGACCTCGACGACGAACACGTTCGCGGACACCGTGCCCGGCCTGTCGTTCACGGTGGGCAAGGTCGAGAACGGCGTCACCGTCGGCACCAAGATCGACGGGACGGCGGTCGCCGACAAGGTGAGCAAGCTCGTCTCCGCGGCGAACAGCATCCTCTCGGACATCACGTCCAAGACGACCTACGACACCAAGACGAAGACCGCCGGAGTGTTCAGCGGTGAGAGCACCGTGCGGTCGCTCCAGCAGAACATCCTCTCCACGGTCTCCGGTACGGGCGCCCCCGGCATCCACCTCACCCGTGACGGGAAGATCACCTTCGACCAGGCCGAGTTCCTCAAGGCCTTCGAGGCGAGCCCCGCCGCCGTGGCCGAGAAGTTCGGCCACGACTCGACCTTCAACTCCTCCGTCGGCGTGGCGAGCACCAACGTCACCGTGACCAACGCCCTGAAGACGGCCCGCGGAGGCACCTACGGCATCACCGTCACCCAGGCGGCCACCGCCGAGCAGTGGCAGATCTCGTCCGGAGCCGGGACCTTCGCGAGCCGGACCGTCGCGCTCACCCGGGGGTCGACGAACATCACCTACACGGCGACCCCGGCCGACACGGCGGACACGATCGCCACGCAGGTCAACCAGCTGTCCGCGGCGGCGGGCCTCGGGATCACCGCCACGGCGGCCCTGACCGGAACGACCCTCACCTTCGCCGCCGCCGGGGTCGGCAGCGCCACCGCCTTCACCGCCACTCTCGACAGCACCGCCGGAACCCGGATCGTCGCGGGCTCCGACATCGAGGGGATGATCGACGGCGAGGCCGGAACCGGTCTCGGAACCGTCCTCTCCCTGCCGTCGGGGACCAGCGGCGCGATCGGCCTCTCCCTGGACATCCACACGACCAGCGCGGACCTGGTGGCCAGCGGCGGTTCCATCGGCTCGCTGACCTTCACCCCCGGGCTCGCCCAACGGCTCTCGACGCTCGTCAGCGACGCCACGGCGTCCGCGACGGGAGGCGTCACCACCGCCCAGCAGACCGCCCGCACCGAGATCAAACGCTTCGACCAGGCGATCGACGGCTGGGACGCCCGCCTGACGAACTACCGGGAGAGCCTCACCCGGCAGTTCACCGCGATGGAGACGGCGCTGGCGAAACTCAAGTCGTCGACGAGCGCCCTGTCCGGCTTGATCAAGACTACGAGCAGCGACTCCGAGAGCTGAGCAGCACCGGCCTGACCAGCAGCACGCACCAGCCGTCCTGACCAGCAGCACGCACCACCGACGTGACCAGCACAGCGAGGAGACCCGATGTCCTACGGATTGGCGCAGGCCCGCTACGCCAGCGACGCCGCCGCGACCGTGACCCCGGCTCGATTGCTCACCATGCTCTACGACCGGCTGGTCCAGGATCTGACCGTCGCGGAGACCGCGATGCGGGCGTCCGACACCCAGGCGGTCGGCCGGCACCTCGGACGCGCCCAGGAGATCCTCCTGGAGCTGCACTCCACCCTCGACCTGGCGGTGTGGCCGGACGGCGAGCCCCTCGCCCGCCTCTACCTCTGGATCGTCGGGGAACTGTCCCACGCCCGGCTGAACAGCGAACCGCAGCGCGTGATCGACTGCCGTGACCTCCTCCAGCCGCTGCGGGAGGCCTGGCACGCCGCGGCCTCCGGCCAGACCCCCGGGCTCGACCCCGTGGGCGCGGGGAGCGGAATCGGAGGGGCCGCGTGAGCGTGGCGGAGTGGGACAGCTGGCTCGGCGATCTGACGGACGCCGCGAACCGGCTGGAGGCACAGCTCGCCGCCGGTGAACCGCTGGCCTTCCCCGACCTGCCCCCGCCCCCCGTCCACTCGGACTCGCCGCGGCTCCCCTCCGAGCACCTCTCGCGGGCGGCCGGGCTGCTGGACCGCCTCGAACGCCTCGAACGCATCGCCGAGACCCAGCGCGACGCCCTCCACGCGCAGCTCCACACCCTCGCGGTACCCCGCCCCCGGCGGACCGAGGTCCCCAGTTACGAGCTGGGTGCCGTCTTCGACGCCGCCGGCTGAGGCCGGGGCTTCATGTTCCGAGGCGCGGCCTCCCCGTAACGGGCGAGCCCCGCCGCGACCTCCGGTCCGGGTGGGTCGCAACGCCCCAGCTCACGGGAGACCGCCAGCAGGTGTTCCGGGGCGGACGCGGCGTTCGCCAGCAGTTCGGCCAGCGCGTCCGCGGACCGTGTCCCCCACAGGGTGAGCAGGAGCGACCCGAGCCCTTCGGGCCGCCCGTACCCGGCCATCAGCCGGATGCAGCACGCCGCCGCCTCGTCGACGGCCCCGACCCGCCCCGCGGCGATCATCTGGGCCCCGATCACCGGGGTGAGATCGTGGCTGCGCCCGACGGCGTCCACCAGGTGGTCGATGGTGCGCAGCAGCGGCAACGCCTCGGCGTACCGGGCCTGGGCGAGCAGCACCTGGGCCTCCAGCCAGCGGCAGTACCGCTCGTCGACCCCCGCCGCACGCAGCCGCCCGACCAGGGACGGCACCGGCCCCAGCTCCCCGGAGGCGAGGAGCAGCTGGGCGAGGACGTCACGGCCCCACGTCCGTTCGGCGACGGCGGCCTCGGACCCGTCGAGCCGCTCCAGGTCGGCGCGGGCGTCCGCCAGACGGCCGGCGGAGATCAGCGTGCGTCCCCGCTGGTACAGGGCCCGCGCGAGAGCGGCTCCCCCTTCGCCGTCCGTCCCGGCGAGCAGAGCCTCGACGTCCGCGTCGGCGATGGCGAGGTTGCGTTCGGCCTTCGCCCGCACGACGACCGGGTCCACGTAGCCCAGGTGACGCAACCGGACGACGTCCGGGGACTGCTCGGCGAACCGGAGCTCGCCCGCGGCCGGGTCCAGCGGCTGCACCCGCTCGTGGACCCGGCCCGCGAACCGGGCCCGGTCCGGCCGGTGGATCCGGCCGAGGGGGGCGGAGTACATGTCCGTCCCGTCCGGGGCGACGTTGACGAGCGGGACGATGAGCGCGTCCAGCTCGGAGGAAGGACGAAGCCCCGCAGACAGGACATCGCGCAGCCGGTCGACGTCCGCGACGACGCGCTCGTCGGCGTCGACGCAGATCACCCACCGGGCCGTGGTGAGCGCGACGGCGGCGTTGCGGGCGCGGGCGAAGTCGCCGTCCCAGAACCCTCGCTCGACCCGGGCCCCGAGTTCGCGGGCGAGTTCGGGGCTCCGGTCCGTCGAGCCGGTGTCGTAGACGGCGATGTGGTCGAGCAGCGGCCCCAGCGTCCGCAGCGAGGCGAGGCAGTCCGGCAGGTTCGCGACCTCGTTCCGGACGATCAGCGCGGCGGCGAGCAGGGGAGTTGCCATGGTGTCTGCATCGGCATCGGGTGGGGCCAGGCCCATCCCCTGTCCGGCGGGTCCGGCGCGGTCAGAGCCCCGCGGTGACCACCGGGTCGGTCTCCGCCGGGCCGGTCTCCGCCGGGGAGGCCAGGGAGGCCAGGGCCTCGGCGACCTCGGGTCCGGGGGCCCGGCAGGAGGCGAGCTCGGCGGTGATCCGATCGACCGGGCGCACGGAGCGACCGCCCCGACGCCCCCCAAGGTGACTGCCCGGGTGTCCGCCCTGACCGCGGAACGTCAGCTCCTCGGACAGGATCGCCGCCAGGTCCGACGGCGGGCGCGCGCCCCAGAAGTCGAGAAGGAGAGCTCCCCTGCCCGTGATCCTCCCGTGGCGGGCCATCGCGCGGGCCAGCCAGCGCACCGCCTCGTCAGGCTGCCCGGCGAGGCTCGCGACGAGGGCGTGCATCTCGCTGACCTGCCCGAGGTCGAGTTCCCGGCCTGCGGGGTCCCGCAGGAGGTCGACGCCCCGCAGCAGGTCGAGGGCTTCCTCGACGCCCCCGAGCTGGGCGAGGGCCTGGGCCCGCAGCCAGTCGCAGTACCGGGGGTCGGTCCCTCCCGAACGAAGATCCTCGGCGAGCACGAGGACGATCTCGTCCATCCCGGCGGCGAGCAGCAGCCGGCCGAGGGAGTCGGTCGCCTCCAGGGCGCGCCGCGTCCCCGGGACCAGGGTGCGCACGGTCTCCAGCGCGTCGACCGCCTCCTGGTGCCGTCCGAGGACGACGAGGCCGCGCCCGGCGTTGAGAAGGACACGGGCGAGAATCCCCGGGTCGGTGTGTGGCCTGTCGAGTTCGGCGAGAGCGATCTCGACGTTCCGGGCGGCCTTGGCGCGGACGACGTCCGGGTCGGCGTACCCCAGATGGTCGAGGACGAGGAGGAAGGTCGGGCAGGCACCGGTCGTGCCGTCCCGGCGCGAGGTCGGCTGCTCGTGGACATGGCCGACGTACCGGACCACCTCGCGCCGCAGCAGGCGGGGCCCGGGGTGCTGGTAGCTGCCGCCGAACTCCTCCGGGTAGACGTTCCGGACGGCGACGGTCAGCACGTCGTGGGGGGTCTTCGCGAGCAGGCGCCGGAGTCCCTCCAGATCGGGGTGGGGGCCGGCGGACACACGCTCGTCGGCGTCGAGAACGAGTACCCAGTCGGCCCCGGTCAGCTCCATCCCCGCGTTGCGGGCGCGGGCGAAGTCGTCGTCCCAGTAGCCCTGGGTCACCCGGGCACCGGCGGCACGAGCGATCTCGGCCGTCTCGTCGACCGACCCCGTGTCGTAGACGACGATCTCGTCGACGACGTCCCGCAGGCCGGCGAGGCACTCGGGCAACTGCTCGGCCTCGTCCCGGACGACGAGCACCGCGGCGAGCGTGACGGCCTGTTCGGTCCGATGCTCCTGCATGATCACCCCTTGCCGACCCGATGGGAGTCCGTCGTCGTCCGTCCCTCCTATCGGCCGGAGACCACCTCGATTCAGGCGGCGAACGGGGGACCCGCATCACGGTGGGTCGCGACGGTTGCTCTCCTCGGTGGAACCCCTGTCCGGTTTCGCCCATCTCGCCTCAAGCCGCACTTCGCCGTTGACGAATCCCATCAGGAGCACGGACCGCTCGGCAGCGCCACGGAACGGCGCACCTTGAAAGCAGCGTGCCGGCGTGAGAGCGCCTGGACGCCGGTGAGGATGTGGGGTCCGTCATGTTGGATGACGTCTCGATCGACACCCTGCACGCCGCCCTTAACGGGCTGGCGTCGCGGCAGCGTGCGATCAGCGACGACATCGCGAATGTCAACACCCCGTTCTTCCGCGCCCGGTCGGTGACGTTCGAGGGGAACCTGAAGCAGGCGGTGGAGAGCGGGAAGAATCCGCTCCTGGCCGAGCAGAACGTCGTCTTCTCACCGGAACCGGTCGGTCTGACGTACAGCAACGTCGACCTGGCCGCCGAGACGATCTCCTCCGTCAACACCCAACTCGCCTACGAGCTCGTCCTGCGCGCGACCGGTGACCGGTTCACCATCCTGCGCACGGCCGGTAAGGCGGTGTGAGCGATGTTCGAGGCGCTGGGAATCTCCGGGAGCGGGCTGACGGTCCACCAGAAGTGGCTGGACGCCATCTCGGACAACATCGCGAACATCAACACGGTACGGCCGACGAACGAGGCGGCCTTCCAGGCACGGTACGTGGTCGCGGCGGCCCTCGAGAACGGCGGTACGGGCGCGGGTGTCGCGGTGGCCGGGATCAAACTCGGGAACGCCGAGGGCCGGCTCGTCTACGACCCCGAGCACCCGCTGGCCGACGCGCGGGGGATCGTCCGTCTCCCCGACATCGACCTCGGTGAGCAGATGACCACCATGATCATGGCGCAGCGCGGTTTCCAGGCGAACACGGCCAACCTGGACCGGGTACGCGCCTCCTACCAGGCCGCGATCCAGATGGGTCGTGGCTGATGGCGGTCTCCCCCCTCGGAGGGTTCGGGAGCACCTACATCTCCTCGTTGGCCCAGGCGTACCGGCAGGAGGTGGTCCGGCCGTCGGCGACGGCCGGTGCGGAGAACGCGGTCCGCGCCGCCGAGACGGGAGCCGCGGGGGCCGGAAGCGCCGCGAGAGCCGGAGGGGTACCGGGCGCGGACATCGCCCAGGCAGCCGGAAACGCCCTGAAACAGGTCGAGGCCCTGGACCGGACCGCGACCGACAAGGCGGTCGCCGCCGCGACGGGTGACCTCACCGACATCCATGACTACGTCGTCGCCGCCACCGAGGCCCAGACCATGACGGAGCTGACCACCACGGTACGGAACAAGGCCCTCGAAGCCTTCAACGAGATCATGAGGATGCCGTTATGAGCCGCCTCACGCCCGTCGTCGACCGGGCGAAGAGGATGCTGGCGGGCTTCACGCTCGGCCAGAAGGCGATCGTCGTCCTCGCGGTCCTCGCCCTCGTCCTCGGAGCGGTCGCCCTGGGCCGGTGGGTGTCGCAGCCGACCTGGTCCCCGCTGTTCTCGGACCTGTCCGCCGCCGACGCGAGTGCGATCGTCGAGGAGCTGACGACCGAGGGAGTGCAGTACAAACTCGCGAGCGGCGGTTCGACGATCATGGTCCCGCGGGCACAGGTGTACGACCTGCGCGTGGCGCTCGCCGGTAAGGGCCTGACGAACAGCAGCGAGACCAGCAGCTACTCGGTGCTCGACAACCAGGGGATGACGGCGACCGACTTCCAGCAGAACATCGCCTACCAGAGGGCGCTGGAGGGCGAGCTGAACCGCACCCTCGGGGCGGTCACCGGGGTCAAGACGGCGATCGTGCACCTGGCGATCCCGGAGAAGGACGTGTTCACGACCGTCGAGGACCGTCCCACGGCGTCGGTCCTGCTGTCCCTCGCCCCCGGGACCGCCCTCGGACGCGCCCAGATCCGCTCGGTGATGCATCTCGTCGCCGGCAGCGTGCCCGGCCTGAACGCCAGCGACGTCACCGTCAGCGACGCCGCGGGGAACCTGTTGTCGGTCCGTGAGGACGGCGAGGCGGGCACGGCGGGCTCGGCCGGGGACGCCGAGGAGCAGACGCAGGCGTTCGAGGACGCCAAGGGGACGGCTCTGCAGACCATGCTCGACAAGGTCCTCGGGAAGGGACGGGCCGTCGTCCGGGTCAACGCGGAACTGAACTTCGACACCAACCACACGACGAGCAAGACGTTCGTCAGCCAGACCGGTCTCCCCCCGATCGCGGAGGCGACGAGCAGCGAGAGCTACTCCGGCGCGAACAACGGGGTGGGCGGGGCGCTCGGCCAGACGTGGCCCACCCTCTCGGCCGGGGCCGGTGGGGCCGGGGGCGGCAACTACGTCAAGGTCGAGCGGACGGTGAACAACCCGGTCGGCGAGGTCGTCAGCGAGACCAAGGCGGCACCGGGGTCCGTGAAACGGCTCTCGGTCGCCGTCGTCCTCGACTCGAAGGCCGCGGCCGGCGCGAACACGAGCCAGATCCAGCAGCTGGTGGCGAACGCCGTCGGTATCGACCCGGCGCGAGGCGACACGGTGCAGGTGGACCGGCTGGAGTTCGACACCGAGGCCGCCGCCGCGGCGGCGAAGGAGCTCGCCCAGGCGCAGGCCGCCGCCAAGACGGCGCAGTACGTCGACCTCGGCCAGAAGGCCGGGGTGGGACTGCTGCTGGTGATCCTCGCCTTCGTCTTCCTCCGCCGCCGGAAGAGGGACCTCCCGCAGGTCGAGGCGGTCGCCAGGGACCTGCCGCCGATGATCGTGACTCCCCCGCCCACCGCGACGCCCGTCATCTTGCCGTCGGAGGAGGAACGCCTCGCGATCGGCGCCGCCGCGCTGGAGAACCGGGACATCGCCCCCGACGCCCTCGACCCGAGCCTGGAGCGCGAACTGCTGCGCAACGAGGTCTCGCGGTTCGTCGAACAGCAGCCCGACGAGATCGCGGCCATCGTCCAGGGCTGGCTCAGCCAGCGCAAAGGCTGAGCGGGGGGACAGGCGATGAGCGTGATGACCCTAGGGATGACGGGCCTGCGAAAGGCCGCGATCCTCCTCGTCCAGCTCGGCCGCGAGAAGGCCGTCAAGATCATGTCAAGGCTCCCCGACCAGATGGTCGAGGACCTGACCGCCGAGATCGTCCGCCTGCGCGAGGTGAGCCACGACGACGCGACGGCGGTTTTGCTCGAGGCGCGGACCCACCTGGCGAGCACCGACGTCGCCGGGCGCGGAGGGCTCGAACTCGCGCGTGAGCTGCTCGCCGACAGCGTCGGCCAGGAGAAGGCCGACGAGATCATGGAGCGTCTCGGCGCGACCCTCGCCGAGATGCCGTTCGAGAGCATGCGCCGGGCCGACGCCCGCCAGCTGCTGACCTTCCTCGCCGACGAGCACCCCCAGACGATCGCGCTGGTGCTCGCGCACCTGTCACCGCAGCAGTCCGCCGTCGTCCTGTCCGGTTTCGACCAGCGCCTCCAGGCGAACGTCGCCCACCGGATCGCGCTGATGGAGCGGGCTGCCCCCGACGTGATCCGCCTGGTCGAGAAGGAGCTCGACCGCCGGATGTCCACCGTGCTCGGGCCTCAGGAGATGTCCGCGGTCGGTGGGGTCGAACCGCTCGTCGCGATCATCAACCGTGCGGACCGTTCGACGGAACGGATGATCCTCGAAGGCCTGGAGACGGTCAGCCCGGAGCTCGCCGAGCAGGTACGGGCGAAGATGTTCATCTTCGAGGACATCGTCACGCTCGACGACAAGGCGATCCAGCTCGTGCTCCGCAACGTGCAGAGCGGCGACCTCGCGCTCGCCCTCAAGGGCGTCAGCACCGCCGTCCGCGAGAAGATCATGCGCAACCTCTCGACACGCGCCGCCGAGAACCTGTCCGAGGAGATCGAGCTGCTCGGCCCGAAACGTCTCTCCGAGGTCGAGGAGGCCCAGGCCAAGGTCGTCGCCGAGATCCGCACGCTGGAGGCGGGCGGCCAGATCGTCATCGTGAGGGGTGGTGACGAGGCCCTTGTCGACTGACGCCACGAGCCTGCCGCGGGTGACGACCGGGGACGACGCCCGGGCCGCCCGGCCGGTCAGTTTCGACCGCCCGCTGGTCGAGATGCCCGGATGGGCGGACTCGCGCCTCGCCCGGCACATCGCCGAGATCTCCTCCGCGGCCCGGCAGCAGGGCCTCGCCGAGGGGTACGCGGCGGGCTGGGCCGAGGGACGACGGGCCGCCGCGGAGCGCGAGGCCGTCGAGGCCGAGGCCCGGGGCCAACGGGAGGAGGCCAACCGGCGGCAGTTGCTCGCCCGGATCCAGCCCTTGCTCACAGCGCTCGCGCAGACGGCGCGGACACTGTCCGACGAGGTCGCCCCGGCCTGGGACGAACTGGTTGAGGCCGTCCTCGACGGCACGCTGCGCCTGGCCGCCGCGAGCCTGTCCCGGGAGCTCCGGACCGTGGACGCCGAGGTCCTGGAGGCGACCCGCGCGGCCCTGCGCCTGCTGCCGTCGGCCGAACCCGTCTCGCTGCACGTCCACCCCTCGGACGTCGCCCTCCTGTCCGACGGGTTCAGCGACGCCGTCGAGGGACTGACCGTCGTGCCCGATCCCGCCGTCGAGGCCGGTTCCGTCATCGCCCGGACAGCGATGCACTCCCTCCCCCTCAACCTGCTCGCCGGGCTGCGGGCGGCCGAGGAGGTGCTGCGGTCATGACGATCATCTCGTCCCATCCGCTGTCGGCAGCCGCGACGGATCCCGGCGTCGCGCGCCTGATCGAGGGAATCGCGGAGATCATGGACCTCCTGAACGCCCGGGTCGACGACGCCGTCCCTCGGGCGGCCCCCGTCGTCCGGGGCCAGGTGACGGACGTGATCGGGCTCGGGGTACGGGTCCAGGGCATCCGGGTCGCCGTCGGTGACCTCGTCGTCATCGAGACGTCGAACGGTCCCCTGCCGTCACAGGTCGTCGCCGTCTCCTCGTCGGGGGCGACGTGCATGCCGTTCGGGACGACGACGGGAATCACCCCCGGTGACGGCGTGATCCCCTCCGGGTCCGCCGCGACCGTCCCCGCGGGCCACGGCCTGCTCGGCCGGATCGTCGACGCGCTCGGCCGCCCGATGGACGGCGCCGGTCCCCTGACCGACGTCACCTCGGTCCCGCTCGACCAGTCGGCGCCCAACCCCCTGAGCCGCCGCCGGGTCGACACCGCCCTGCCGACGGGAGTGCGGTCGATGGACACGCTCATCCCGGTCGGCGCCGGTCAGCGGGTCGGCATCATGGCGGGTTCCGGCGTCGGTAAGTCGACCCTGCTCGGGATGGCGGTCCGGGGGACCGCCGCCCCGGTCCGCGTCGTCGCCCTCGTCGGCGAGCGCGGCAGGGAGGTCCGGGAGTTCCTGGAGGACACGCTCGACGAGGCCGCCCGGGCACGGACCGTCGTCGTCCTCGCCACCGGGGACGACCCGCCCATGCTGCGCCGCACCGCCGCCTTCACCGCGACCCGCATCGCCGAGTGGTTCAGCGACGAGGGCCTCGACGTGCTCCTCGTCGTCGACTCCGTCACCCGGACGGCGCTCGCGCAGCGTGAGGTCGCCCTCGCGGCGGGCGAGCCGCCTGCCACCCGCGGCTACCCGGCCAGCGTGTTCGCCATGCTCCCCCAGCTGCTCGAACGCACCGGGCCGGGCGCGAACGGCAGCATCACCGCGCTGTACACCGTGCTCGTCGAGGGCGACGACCTCCAAGACCCGATCGGGGACACGGTCCGGGGCATCCTCGACGGCCACGTCGTGCTGTCCCGCCGGCTGGCGACGGCCGGGCACTTCCCGAGCATCGACGTCCTGGAGTCGGTCTCCCGTGTCGACCGCGCCGTCCTCGACGAGAATCAGCTGGCCCTCGCCACCACGGCGCGGCGTCTGCTCGCCGCCTTCCGCGACGCCCGCGAACTGATCGAGGTCGGCGCCTACGCCGTCGGCAGCGACCCGGACGTCGACCTCGCGATCCAGCTGCGGCCGCAGCTCGAAGCCTTCTTGCGGCAACGGCCCAACGAGGTCGTGGACGCCTCGGCCGCCTGGGCGCATCTTGCGGCCGTTCTCGCCGGGAGCCTGCCGTGAGCCGCCGGTTCCGGCTCGCGGCCGTCGAGCGGATGCGGTCGGGCGCCCTGGCCGAGGCTGCCGGGGCCCTCGCCGCGGCCCGCCGGGAGCTGATCGAGGCGATCACGCGCCGTGACCGGATCCGGAAGGAACTCGCCGTCACCGTCGCGGCGAGGAAGGGACCCCCCGTCGAGTACCAGGCCGCCGCCGCCCGCCGGCAGCGCCTGCGCGACGACCTGACCGGTGCCGCCGAACGCTGCGTCGCCGCGTACGAGCAGGAACTGGCGACACTCGCCGCGTGGAACGCGGCGCGGGCCGAACTGCGCGCCGTCGAGGTCCTCCACGAGAGGCACCGGGCGGCGCTCGCGGAGGCCGACGCCCGGGCCGAGCAACGGGAGATCGACGAGTTCGCGGCCCTCACCCACCGCCGCCGATCCGAGGGTGATTCCCGATGAGCACGTCGATGAACGAGATGAACGCGCGGATCGCGCAGCTCCAGTCGCTGCTCGGCGTCCGCACGGTCTCGTCCCCCAGCGGCGTGGCCACGGGGACCCGGACGTCGTCCACCGACTTCGCCCAGGTCCTGAGCGAGGCGATGGGGACGGCGGACACCGAGCCGAAGCCGGACACCCCCGCGGTCGGCCCGAAGGCCGTGGAGATCGCACGCGGTTACTCGGGAGTGCCCTACCTCTGGGGTGGCGAGAACCCGTCCAAGGGTCTGGACTGCTCGGGGCTCGTCCAGGTCGTGTACGGCAAACTCGGGATCAAACTCCCCCGGGTCGCGGCCGACCAGGCCCGCGCGGGGGTGAAGGTACCGTCACTCGCCCAGGCCCAGCCCGGTGACCTGCTCTTCTTCGGCTCCCCCGCCCACCACGTCGGCATCTTCGTCGGTGACGGAAAGATGATCGACGCTCCCCGCCGGGGCAAGACCGTCGGCGTCCACTCCCTCTCCGGCTACGGCAAGATCTCCTCGATCCGGCGGGTGAGCGGCGACGCGGCGAACGGCACGATCTCCACCGGTCGCACGAACGTCCTCAACCTCGCGGCGGCAGAGCTGCTGTCGGCGTCCGGGCTGTCGGCGACGGCGGGTTCCGCCACCTCGGCGCTGACGGGACCGTACGCGGGGCTCTTCACCAGCGCCGGCCGCAAGCACGGCGTCGATCCGTCCTTGCTGTCCGCCATCGCGAAGACCGAGAGCAGCTACAAACCGTCCGCCGTCAGCTCGGCCGGAGCCCGAGGGCTCATGCAGTTGATGCCGGGCACCGCGCGCTCCCTCGGCGTCGACCCCGACGATCCGACGCAGGCCGTCGACGGGGCCGCACGCCTGATGAAGAACCTGCTCGCCCAGTTCGGCGGAAACATCGATCTCGCCCTCGCCGGTTACAACGCCGGGCCGGGGGCCGTCCGGCGGTACGGCGGCGTCCCGCCCTACCCGGAGACCCAGACCTATGTCCGCCGAGTGAACCGCGCCTGGGAGGCCCTCCGATGACCACGACACCCATCACCTCGGCCACGCCGACACCGCGTTCCCCGTCTCTCCCGGAGCAAGGCGTCCCCGCCGCGACCACCAGTACCTTCCTCGACATCCTCACGGCCGCCCTCGGCCCGGTGGCCGAGGCCGACACCCCGGACCGGACCGGGCGACCGGACCGGACCGACCGGGCGGACCGGACCGATCCGGCCGACCGGGCTGACCGAACAGACCGGGCCGACCGGCCAGACCGGGCCGACCGGCCAGACCGGGCGGGACGACGCGATCATCGGCACGGCGGCGCGGCGGACGACGTGAGGCGCGGTCCCCGTACCCGTCCGTCCCGTGGCCCGGCGGACACCGACAGGTCCGTACGACGGGCTGACGCGGCCGGCGCGGCGGACCCGGCGACCGCCTCGGTCGAGGACGTCGCTCCGGACGACGCACCTGCCGCCGTTCCGGGGTCCGGGGAGTCCGTCCCGGTGACCGGTCCGGAGGCCGCGATGGCCGCCGCGACGGCGAGGACGCCCCTCCCGGCGGCCCCCGCACCAGGGATCCCGGTGCCAGGGGCCCCCGCGCCGGCGGCCTCCGCCGTACCCGTGGCCCCCGCCGTACCCGTGGCCCCCGCCGTACCGGTGACCCCCGCCGTACCGGACTCCTCCGGAACGACCGACGGAACCGGAACGACCGACAGCGCGGGAACGGCCGACGGCACCGGGGCGGCCCCCGGCGGGACAACGGCCGGGACCACCCCTACGGGACCTGACGCCGTCCTCCCCGGCCAGGGCGTCCCTCCCGGCCAAGGGATCCCTCCCGGCCAGGGCGTCCTTCCCGGGCCCGGCGCCGTGACGACGGGCGGCCCATTCACGGCAGGCCTTCCGACGGCCGGGGAGCCAGCCGTCGGCGCACCGGCGGCCACACCGACGTCCGTGGTGCCGACGTCCGTGGTGCCGACGTCCGTGGTGCCGGGCCCCGCGACGTCGCCCACCGGGAACGAGCAGGCCGCGGGCGGCACGGTCCCGCAGGGCGGTCCCGATCCGGCGAGGCCGCCCTCGGGAGCGACCGGGAGGACGGACGCCCTCGCCCCGGCCGGGGACACCGCACCGGCCCTCACGTTCATCGACCCTGTCGCCGCCGACACGACGACCGCCCCCGCTGTCACCGGATCGGTGGCAGGGCCGGCTGGCGGAACGACGGCCGGACCGGTCCCGGGAGACGCCACCGCGGGAACGCCCACCACCGCGGGAACGCCCACCACCGCGACGACAACCGGCCCTGTCACCGAGACGACAACCGGCCCTGTCACCGAGACGGCGGCCGGACCCGTACCGGCTGGTACTCCCCCGGCGGCCTCGCTCTTCCCCTCCTTCGTGTCGGCAACGGCCGGAGGGCCGGCCGGGGGGCTGGCCGGGGGGACGGGTCCGGTGACCGGCGGCGGGACGGCGGCCCCCGTCTCCGCCACGGACGAGCCCTCGGGGCAGGCGACCGTTCCCGGCCTTCCCGGAGCCGGGGCGGCGGCCACGGTGTTCGACACGACGCCCCCGGTCGCCGAGGGCCGCCAGCGCCCGCCGTCCCCGGTGGCACCGGCCGTCGCCGACCAGCTCGCCCGTCACCTGACCGGTTTCCGGACCCTCCGGGACGGTACGCACCACACGGTCCTGCGTCTCAATCCCGACAACCTCGGCGCGCTCACCCTCACGGTCGACGTCCGGGCAGGATCCGTGAACCTGACGGTCACGGGCAACGAGGCCGCGCTCGCCGCCCTGCGGGACGGGATGGGCGACCTGGCCGCGTCGTTCGACGACTCGGGGCTGGAGCTCGCGGACGTGACCCTGCGCCAGGAGGCCGGGGATCCGGGCCGTGGCCAGAACAGGGGAGAACCGGATGGATCCGGGCTCTTCCGGCCCGGCGAAGGCGCCGGTGAGCAAGGAACCCGCCGCGGACCGAGAGGTCCTGACGGCCCGCGCCCGGCGGACACCCGGCCTTCCGGAGAGGAGAACCGACCTTTCACCCCGGCACGAGCCCGTCCGGGGACGTCCGACCGGCCGGGCACGTTCGACGTCCGGATCTGATCGCGCCCCGGGGCCCGCGGGCCTCGTGGCATCTCACGGAAAGGAGCTGACATGACCACCCCCAGCGTGATCGCCTCCGCGACCACCACCTACGGACCGATCGGCGCCATCGGGACGGTCGGTACGTCGACCGCGGGAACGTCGAACTCGTCCTCACCGACGTCCGCCACGGACCCCAACACCATCGACAAGGACATGTTCCTCAAACTGCTCGTGGCGCAGATGAAGTACCAGGACCCGAACAACGCCACGGACCCGTCGACCTTCATCTCCCAGACCGCCCAGTTCACGACGGTCGAGAAACTGAACGCCCTTGAGGCGCTGAGCCAGAAGGTCTACGACAGCGGACGCCAGCAGAACGCGACCACGATGCTCGGACGGACCGTGACCTTCACGGACGCCGCCGGCGCGACCCAGACGGGCATCGTCACCGGCGTCAGCGTCGGCGCCTCCACCCCGAATCTCACCGTCGGCGGGATTCAGGTCCCCCTCGACTCCGTCACGGCCGTCGCCTCGGTGACACCTCCCGCGAGCGGATGACCGGAAGCGGACGACCCGGAAGGGCCGTCCGCTTCCGCCCCGCGAAACCGGCCGGCATGACGCTGGCCGCACACCACCCGGCACGGATGCCACCCGCACCACCCGACCGGCCGCCAGGGCGTCCCGCCCGGCGACCTTCAGGAGGTAGTCGTGCTGCGATCACTGTTCTCCGGCATCACGGGCCTTCGGGCCCACCAGACACTGATGGACGTGGTGTCCAACAACATCGCCAACGTGAACACGACGGGCTTCAAGTCGAGCACCGTCGTCTTCGAGGACACTCTGAGCCAGACCATCCGGAACGCGGCCGCACCGACGCCGGTCATCGGGGGCATCAACCCGGCCCAGATCGGCCTGGGGGTGCAGCTGGGAGCCGTCAGTACGACGTTCGGCCAGGGGTCGGCCCAGAACACCGGCAAGTCGACCGACCTGATGGTCCAGGGTGACGGCTTCTTCGTCCTCCGCAACGGCGGCGAGTCGACCTACTCGCGCGCCGGCGCGTTCACCTTCGACACGAACGGCCGTCTGGTGACGCCCCAGGGTGCCGTCGTCCAGGGGTGGATCGGCACCAACGGCGTCGTCAACACCGACAACCCGGTGACCGACATCGTCGTCCCGGCCGGGACGCTCATCCCGCCGACGGTGTCGACCACCGTCACCCTCGGCGGCAACATCAGCGCCGGGACGACGACGCCGATGACCCTCGGGGCGACCGTGTACGACTCGACGGGCGTGGGGCACTCCCTCGCGATCGTCCTGACGACGACGGGCAGCGCACCGCCCGTCTACACGATCGACGTCAGCGAGCCGGCGGACGCCACCGTCACTCCGGTGTCCGGCTCGGTGAACTTCCAGGCGAACGGCAGCTATGACACCACGACGACGCCTCCGCAGATCACCCTGGCGGACGGCAGCGTTATCACGATCGACCCGAGCGGCCTGACCCAGTTCGGTGGCGAGAAGTCCCTCAGCGTCACCAAGACGGACGGCGCCGCCGCCGGAAGCCTCCAGCAGTTCCAGATCGGGTCGGACGGCGGCGTGCTCGGCATCTTCAGCAACGGCCAGAAGCTCACCATGGCAAAACTCGCCCTGGCGAACTTCAACAACCCGCCCGGTCTGGAGAAGATCGGGAGCACGTCGTTCCGTGCCACCCCGAACTCGGGGCTCGCCCAGGTGGGAATCCCCGGATCGGGCGGCAGGGGCGGGCTGCTCGGCGGCACGCTGGAGATGAGCAACGTCGACCTCGCCCAGGAGTTCACCAACCTGATCATCGCCCAGCGCGGGTTCCAGGCGAACTCCCGAGTGATCACCACGAGCGACGAGATGCTCCAGAACCTGGTCGACATCAAGCGCTGACCAGGGCTGATCCGGGTCGTCGCCCGGTGTGTCCGCCTGACCCGAACGGCGTACGTCCCCAGGGCCGCCCGGTGGATCCCTCAAGTCACCCGGCCGGGTGCCGACGAGAGCTTCGGGACGACAAGCACGCCTACGGAGATCGAGGACGGACACCGTGATCATGCTGACCAGGCTGGGGGGGCGTCCCTTCGCCCTGAACCCCGACCTGATGGAGAAGGCCGAAGCCACCCCGGACACGGTCATCACCATGGTCGACGGTCACAAGTTCGTGGTCACCGAACCGGTCGAGGACGTCGTCGGCCTGATCCTCCTCTGGCGGGCCTCGGTCACCGCGAAGGCCTTCGAGCTGACGAGCGCGCCCGAGACCGACGATTCCCCCTGCCGCGACGCCGGGGACCGGGCCAGGGTGCTCCAGTTGCCGGCCCGGGAGGAGTGACCCATGGACCCGGCAACCATCATCGGCGTCATCGTCACCTTCGCCTGCGTGATCTTCTCGATGGTCATGGAGGGCGGAAGCCCGATGGCGATCGTCAAGATCCCCGCCCTCGTCCTGATCTTCGGCGGCACCCTGGGCGCCTGTATGGCCGGAACGACGATCGCCGGCACCCTCGGCGCGTTCAAGTGGCTGGCCGCGGCCCTGACCGCGAAGAAACCGGACATGGAAGCGGTGATCGACCCCCTGGTCAAGATGGCGGAGCGGGCCCGGAGGGAAGGCCTCCTCGCCCTGGAGGCCGAGATGGACGCCGTCGACGACCCCTTCATGAAGAAGGGTCTTCAGATGGCGGTCGACGGCACCGACCCTGACGATCTGTACGACATCCTGTCCGCCGAGGTGAAGTCGAAGAAGGCGGCCATCGCGCAGGGTGCGTCGTTCTGGGGCGACGCGGGAGGCTACTCGCCGACGATCGGCATCATCGGCACCGTCCTCGGTCTGATCCACGTGCTGGAGAACCTGAGCAACCCCGCCTCCCTCGGCGAGCTGATCGCCGCGGCGTTCGTGGCGACCCTGTGGGGGGTTCTCTCGGCCAACGCGATGTTCCTGCCGTTCGCCGCCCGGATCAAGGCGGTGGGCAAGGCCGAGGCGATCCGGATGGAACTGATCATCGACGGCGTCCTCGCGATCCAGGCCGGCGCGAACCCGCGGGTCGTGGCGACGAAGCTCAAGTCCAAGATCGTCCCGACCGGGCCGCAGGCGCCGTCCGAGGAGGCCGCGGCATGACAGGGGTCGCCTCCCCCGCCCGGACCCGGCGATGAGCGGTCAGGGTGGGCGCCGCCGGACGATGGAGGAGGACCCCGAGGAGCACATCAACCACGAACGCTGGATGGTGAGCTACGCGGACATGATGACGCTGCTGATGGTGCTCTTCATCGTCATGTTCGCCATCAGCCAGGTGGACTCCAAGAAGTTCACCGCTCTGCGAGTGGGTCTCGCCTCGGGGTTCGGCGCCCCGCTCGACAACCTCGGCGGATCGCCGGGCCTGCTCGACAACGGCAACCAACTCGGTCAGGAATCCCCGAACTTCGGTACCTCCGAAGGGGAGAAGTACGACCCGTCGATGAAGGGCAAGGCGGGCGCGGGCTCTGTCATGAACCCCGAGCAGGTCTCCGAACTCGTCAAGGCGACCTCGGCGGGGCAGGTGAAGGCCGAGGTCGAGAACCTCAAGAAGGCGCAGGCCCAGCTGAAGAAGGCGCTCGCCGTCGCCGGTGTGGCGAACGGGGCGACCTTCCGGTTCAACGAGCAGGGCCTCGTCGTCACCATCGTCACGGACAAGGTGCTGTTCGACAGCGGCCGGGCCGTGCTGCTGCCCGGAGGCCGGAAGATCCTCAGCGCTCTCGCCCCGACCCTGCGCAGGCTGCCCAACCGGTTGAGCATCGACGGACACACGGACTCGAACCCGATCTCGACGGCGTTGTTCCCGTCGAACTGGGAGCTGTCGACCGCCCGGGCGACGGGGGTGCTGCGGTACCTCCGCGCGGCGCACCGGATCCCGTTCAGCCGGATGTTCGCCACCGGGTACGCGGACACCCGGCCCCTCCTGACGGGCAAGAGCGCGAAGGCCCTGAGCGCCAACCGCCGCGTGGAGATCATCGTGGTCGCCCGAGTCGACGACTCGCTCGGCCGATCCGTCGAGCAGCTCGGCAACGCTCCGGAGAGCACGGCCGCCCCCACCCCGGCGGCGACGCCGAGCCCGACGACCTCCGCTCCGGCCGGCACGCCGTCCGCGAGCAAACCCGGCACGAAGACACCCGGCACGAGCACACCCGGCGCGGCCACGCCGTCGGCGACGACGCCACGCACACCGGCCGACATCGGACTGGATCTACCCAAGATCGGCTCGCCGTTCGGCGGGAACGACTGAGTGATCAGGAGGATCACCATGGCGAAGGACACCGAGGCCGTCACGGAAGACGGCGAGAAGAAGGGCTTCCTCGGAGGAAAGCTCAAACTGGTCGCGATCATCCTTCCGGTGCTCCTGCTGGCCGGTGGCGGCCTCTACTTCTTCGTCTTCGCCGGTGGGTCCGGGCAGGGGACGTCCTCCAGCTCCTCGGAGGCGTGCCCCGAGGGCGAGACATGCCCCGAGGACGAGGTGGTCGCGGCCGCGAAGCACACCGAGAAGCCCGGCGAGGTCGTCACGGTCGAGGCGGTGACGGTCAACCTCGCCGGAGGGCACTACCTGAAGGTCGGGCTGGCGCTCCAGGCGACCGCGGACGCCGGTGAGGAGGTCGCGCCCGGAAAGGCCGCTGACGCCCTGATCGCCGAGTTCAGCGGGAAGACGATGGACGAGCTGGCGACCGGGGAAGGCCGGGAGGCTGCGAAGGAAGCACTTCTGAAGACCATCAAGGCGGTCTACGAGAAGAAGGTCTACGAGATCTTCTACACGACCTTCGTCATGAACTGACCCGACTGCCGCGGGCGGCCGCGCGTCGTTCGTCAACCGGCCGACGGCACCTCTCGGGCGTCCGGGGGAAGCCTGGTGAGGGGGCTCAAGCCCACGGCGGGTTCGCCCGAAGTGAAATCCGTGGCGTACTCCAATCAGGCGACGGCCGACCGGCGGCGGCGACGCGGCGAAGCCCGCACCTACGACTTCCGCCGTCCGGTCCGGCTGGCCCGTGAACACGCCCACGTCCTGCGGGTCTCGATGCAGACGTTCGCCCGCCAGACGGCGACGCTGCTGACGACGAGCCTTCGCGTCGTGTGCCAGGTGTCGAGCGCCCAACTGGAGGAACTCAGCTACGACGAGTACCTGACCAGCGTCGCCGAGGGATCGGTCTGCGCCGTCCTGACGATGGAGCCCTGGCAGGGCCGGGCGCTCCTGACCTTCGACGTGACGACGTTGCTGACGATCGTCGACCACCAGCTCGGGGGACCGGGCGGCGAGGAACAGCCGGACCGGCCGCTGACGGACATCGAACAGGCGCTGATCCGGCAGGTCCTCCTGCGGACGCTCCGCGAGCTCGCCTACTCGCTGGAATCCCTCGGCCACGTCAATCCCCAGCTGCAAGGGCTGGAGAGCAACGTCGGATTCGTCCAGGCGGCCGCCCCGACCGACCCGGTCGTCGTCGCCAGGCTCGAACTGTCCGTCGGCAACCACTCCAGCGAGTTCACCCTCTGTCTGCCCTTCGCGATGCTCAGCCCGGCGCTGTCCTCCCTCACCGAGAGTTCCGACGCGGCCGAGAAGGAACGGGCCCGAAGAATCGCCTCCGAGCGCACGGAACGCCGGCTCTCCGACGTCGAGGTGCCCGTCGCCGTCCGGTTCGACCCGATCCGGATGTCGTCGTCCCTCATCGGGCGCCTCGAAGTCGGGGACGTCGTCTCGCTCGATCACGGAACCTCCCGCCCGCTGTCGGTGGTCTCCGCCTCCACGACCTTCGCGCGAGCCGTCCCCGGTGCCTCGGGCAAGCGGCTCGCCGTCCTGATCGTCAACCCGAACTGACGCCCCGGCGCGAGGACTGACATGCCTTTCTCCACCTCCCCCCTCACTCCCGACCAGAGCTCGCCCACGGACGGCGAAACCTGGCGACGGGCGGCGCAGCGCGTGCTCAGCGCGGTGACCGAGGCGATGCCCCAGATCCCGAGCCCGGCCCCGCTGATGCCCGACGCCCCGACCGAGGCCCCGGGCCCCGGGTCGATGCCCGACCCGCCCGGGAGCGCGATCACCGCCTACCTCGGCGGCGGGATCGAGGGGAAGGTCCTGCTCGTCGTCGGCGCCGATCTCGTCACCGCCCTGGCGGGCACGCCCTTCGGCGACGTCGAGCCCGCGCAGGCGCTCACCCCCGCGCTGGAGACGTTCGCCTCGGCCCTCGGCGGAAGGCTGGAGGGGTCCGCCACGGCGATCGACCTCGAAGACTGCCTCGGCGTGCTCACCGGCGGAACGACCGTTCTCGTCCCGCTGCTCGCCGGGGAGTCCGTGCACGTGCTCATCGGTGTCAGCCTCAGCGAGACCGCGACCAGCAGGTCCGCCGCCGGCGGTCCCACGGCGGGCAGCGCGGCGACGAGCTGGGGCATCGACATGCTCCGGGACGTCGAGATGGAGGTCACCTGCGAGCTCGGCCGCACCCGGATGACGGTCCGCCAGTTGCTCGCCCTCGCCCCCGGTGACGTCGTCGAGCTGGACCGGCTCGCGGGTTCACCCGCTGATCTCCTGGTGAACGGCACGCTCCTCGCCCGCGGCGAGGTGGTCGTCGTCGACGAGAGCTTCGGGCTGCGGATCACCGAGATCGTCACGAAGGACGCGCCGGGACGATGACCATGATCGCAGGCTCGCCATGAGCGCGGACGTCACGCTCCTCGTCCGGGTCACGGCGTCACTTCTCGCCGTGGTGCTCCTGGCGTTCGTCGCCGCCGCGCTGGTGCGCCGGAGCGGCGGACAGCGGGGACGCGGAGATCTCCAGGTCCTCGACCGCGTGGGGCTCACCCGCGACTCGGCGGCCGTCATCATCCGGTCGGACGGGCGCCGCCTTCTCCTCGGCGTCGGTTCGGGACACGTCACCCTTCTCGCCGACCTCGGCCCCGACACCCCGGCTGCCCCGGCCCAGGCCCCGGCCCCGGCCCCGGACTCCATCGCCACCCCGGCCGCCCCGGACACCCGTCCTCTCCCGATCGTCCCGGCCGCCCGGGACACCGCTGCCGCCCGGGACACCGCTGACGCCCCGGCGACCCCGGATGCCCCGGATGCCCCGGATGCCCGGGTGGCGGCGGCCCTGACGTCCCTGCCGCGTCAGGGCACCGCGGCCCCCCTGTCCCGCAGGGCGATCCGCGAGCTGAACAGCAAGCGCCGGATCGCCACCCCGCCGACACAGCGCGGCACGGGGTCGGTCCTCGACCCCCGCACCTGGCACCAGGGCCTCGAAACCCTGCGCGACTTCACCGCGAGGCGGGGATGAGCGGGGCCGGGCGGCCGATCAGAGCGGGACTGGTGGCGCTCGCCGCGTGCGTCGTCGTCCTGGGAGGAGCGCCGTCAGCCTCGGCGGATCCACCGGCCGGCGGGGAGACGTCTCCCACCGCGACCGTTTCGGCGACCGTTGCCGCGGCCACCACGGCGGACGCCGCGGCGCCTGCGGTCCGGCTGGCGGCGACGCAGCCGGTCGGGCCGACCCGACCCGGCGCCCCCGCGCCGACGGGGACCGGCAGCCCGGCGATCACGGTCGACGTCCCGGGGGAGCCCAGCAAGGTGATCGGGCTCATCGTCCTGATCACGGTGCTCGGGGTGGCGCCGTCGCTTCTGCTGATGTGCACGGCGTTCACGAAGATCATCGTGGTTCTCTCCCTGACCCGCAGCGCCATCGGGACCCAGACCGTCCCGCCGAACCAGGTCCTCGTCGGACTGGCGCTGTTCCTGTCCCTCTTCATCATGGGTCCGACCGTCGACGCGATGCAGGCCAAGGGGATCACCCCCTACCTCGGCGGGACCAAGAATGCCCAGAGGGCCTACACGGACGCCTCTGTCCCTCTGCGCGAATTCATGCTCAACCATACTCGCGACGAAGACCTCGCCCTGATGATCAAGGCCGCCGGACGACCCTTGCCCAAGGACCGTGAGGTGACCGACCTGCGCACTCTCATTCCCGCTTTCGTATTGAGTGAACTGCGGGGGGCATTCATCATCGGCTTCGTCATCTTCGTGCCGTTTCTCGTGGTCGACCTCGTCGTCAGCGCCATTCTCATGTCGCTCGGCATGGTCATGCTTCCACCCTCCCTCATTTCCCTCCCTTTCAAATTGCTCTTGTTCGTTCTGGTCGACGGCTGGTCCCTGATCGTGACCACGCTGCTCGGCGGATATCGCTGAGGAGGCGACGTGTCCGACAATGTCATACACATCGTCGCGGGAGCCCTGCTCACCGCGACCAAACTCTCGGGACCGATTCTCATCACCACGCTGGTCGTGGGCCTGGCGTTGTCCGTCATCCAGTCGGCGACCCAGATCCAGGAATCGACGCTGACGTTCGTCCCCAAGCTCGCGATCGCCGCCGTCGTCCTCGTCGTCACGGGAGCCTGGTGCCTGCGGGTGCTCGAGGGCTTCACGCGAGAGATCTTCGCGATGATCCCCGAAATGGTGGCGTCGTGAGGGCGGCGGCGTCCGGGGTCGTGGGGGCGGCCCTGGCTCTTCTCGCCCAGCTGGCCCTGGTCCCGGCGGCCGCGGGAACCACCGGGATCGCCGCGGCCAGCGGAGCCACGGCGTTCCCGGGCGGACGCAAGACCTTCGTCGTCTCGGTGATGGACGGCAAACCGCAAGCCCTCTCCGTGAGGCTCGCGACCTACGAGTTCAAGGCCGACGGAACGGTGACCGAGCGGTACTGGGCCTGGCAACAGAACGCCATCTCCGGCAAGGGCAACGCCCGCTGGACCAAGCCCGCCAGCGGCTACCGGACCACGGGATGCCAGTACACCTGCCCGATCCGCACCCCCGCCGGGTTCCAGAAGGGACGCTCTCCGCACGTCTTCACCGGCCGGTGGTCGATGGAGCAGGGATCGGTGCTCGCGATCCGCTGGACCCCGGCCTACCCGGTGGAGCGCTGGAAGGTCGACACGAGCCGTGACGAGATCGCCGGGCTCCGTCTCCTCTCGGCGCGGGACGGCGGCCACGGCTGGGGAGCGGGGTCGAACGCCCCGGCGAACCGCGGCGTCAGCCTGGCCCAGGTCTACAAATCCGACTGGATCACCGGGCCCTTCGTGTCGAACGTCTACAGCCCCAAGAGCTCGGTCGCCTGGGTCGGTCTCAGCGCCCGGGACTACCGCCTCTGCAACACCGGGACCTGCCTGCAGGGCACCAAGATGGGCGGAAGCAACCGCAGCACCTGGTACCACTCCTACCTCGCGGCGAACCCGGCCGTCGACGGACGCAAGGTCTACTGGAACAACCAGACCGGCGTCGTCCAGCAGTTGGAGAACCCGAACACCACCTGCATCAGCGCCTCCGGGGGCGGGCACACCAACGCTCTGCTCCAGGTCCTGGACGACAACGGGAGGTTCGCCGGATTCGTCGGCGTCGAGGCGAGCCTCAACCAGCGCGTGTACGGACAGGCCGTCGTCGCGGCCTTCGCCATGGTGACGCCGTCCCTGCTGCCGGCCATCGAGAGCTGATGATCGACCTCTGACAGGAGACCCCCTTGACCGGCTTGCAGGTCGCCGTCGGCGAATCGGCGCTGGCGGCGTTCCTGCTCGCCATGGCCCGCGTGGCCGGGTTCATCCTCGTCGCCCCGCCCTTCAACACCCGGACCGTCCCGGGGAAGGTCAAGGTCGCTCTGGCGGCCGGGCTGGCCCTGCCCCTCTCCGTCGCGTACAGCGACCCCCCGTCCCTCGGGTCGGCCGCGATGCTGCTCAACGCCCTGCTCCAGGTCCTGACCGGGATGGCCCTCGGGTTCCTCGTGCTCGCCGCCGTCTCGACGATCCAGTCCGCCGGTGACCTGCTGGACACCGTCGGCGGGTTCAGCATCACGATGGCGATGGACCCGCTGATGATGATGCAGACGTCGGTCCTCGGCCGGCTCCACCAGATGACCGCGGCGGTGCTGCTCTTCGTCACCGACGGGCACCTCCTGATCCTGCGCGGCCTGACCCGCGGCGTGGAGACGATGCCCGGTCCGCTGGCCTCCTGGGCGGACGCCGCCCGCGCCGCGATCGCCGCGCTCTCGTCCCTGTTCGCCGGGGCCTTGCAGATCGCGGCACCGGTCGTCGCGGCGATGCTCGTCGCGGACGTCGCGCTCGGCCTGCTCACCCGCGCCGCACCGGCCCTCAACGCCTTCGCGATGGGCTACCCGCTGAAGATCCTCTTCACTCTCCTCCTCGCGGTCCTGGTGGTCTCCCGGCTTCCGGGCGCGCTGGAGATCCTCGTGTCCGGCGCCGTCGGCGAGGTCCTCCGCCTGACCCGCGGGGGGTGAGACATGGCCGACAACGACGGCAAGACCGAGGATCCGACCCCGAAGAAACTGCGGGAGGCCCACAAGGAAGGGCAGGTCCCGCGCACCCCCGACCTCGCCACCTGGTTCGCGATCGCCGCCGCGGCCGCCACCTTGCCGATGAGCTGCTCTCTCCTCTCAGAGTCCTTCACCCGGCTGCTTCGTGGCCGGCTCGCCGAGATCGTCGCCGACCCCACGCCCGTCCAGGCGCTCGGGGTGCTGACGGAACTGCCGCGCGCCGTCCTCGTACCCCTCGCCCCGGTGGGGCTGGCCGCCATGGCCGGAGCTCTGATCGGCACCGCCGGTCAGGGGGTCTACCTCACCGGCAAGACCCTCAAACCGAAGATGAGCAGAATGAGCCCCAAACAGGGCTTCCAGCGCATGTTCGGCAAACGGGCGCTCTGGGAGGCCGTCAAGGCCCTGATCAAGGTGATCACGATCGGGATCGTCGTCTACGTACTGTCCCGTTCGATGATTCCCTCCCTCGTCGGCGCCGGGCTCATGCCGATCTCCACAGTGCTGAACCACACCTGGGACGGCATCGAGACGCTGCTCTGGGCGACGGCGCTGACCGGGGTCGTCCTCGCCGGGGCCGACTACGCCTTCCAGCGCCGCACGGTGATGAAGCAACTGCGGATGACGCCGCGCGAGATCAAGGACGAGATGCGCCAGACCGAGGGCGATCCGTTGATCAAGAGCGCGATCCGGGCCCGGCAGATGGCGATGAGCCGCAACCGGATGCTCCAGTCGGTCTCGACGGCCGACGTCGTCGTCGTCAACCCGACCCACCTCGCCGTCGCCCTGAAGTACGAACGCGGACGAGGAGCCCCTCGTGTCGTCGCCAAGGGGAGCGGGTCGCTCGCGGCGAAGATCCGGGAACGGGCGCGGGAGCACCGGGTCCCGGTCGTCGAGGACCGGTCTCTCGCCCGGACGCTGTACCGGGTCTGCGACCTGGACGACGAGATCCCGGCCGAGCTGTACCTCGCGGTCGCCCGTGTCCTCGCCTTCATCATGGCGGCGGGCCGCCCCTCCGCGACCGCCGGAGCCCGCAGACCCATGAGCAGCACGCCGGTGCCGGATCTGCCCAAGAAGTCCGTACTGCGCGCCCGTCGGGCCCAGGAGGAGCGTAAATCCCGACGCGCTTCCCACAAGTGATCCGCACCGACGGACTAGGGTTCTCGCCATGTCGGGGGAGACAGGGCTCGGTGACGACGCCGGTCCGCGCAAGGGACGGCGTCGGTGGCTGCGCCGTTTGGTCGTCGGCACCCTCTGCCTGGGGGCCGTCGCTCTCGCCCCGGCTGGTTTCGTGCGGGTCAGCACCGCGGGGGCGATCCACCACGACGTCGCGGACGTCGACGGCACCCCGGTCGCCATCGTGCTCGGGGCCGGTGTCGACGCGGCGGGACGACCGAGCCCCTTCCTGGCGCAGCGCGTCGAGGTCGGTGCGGATCTCTACCGGGCGGGGCGGGTCAAGGCCTTGCTGATGAGCGGCGACAACTCCCGCAAGAACTACGACGAGGTCGGCGCCATGGCGGCGGAGGCGCTCCGCCTCGGCGTCCCGAGCAGTGCGATCGTGACCGACCACGCCGGATTCGACACCTATTCGTCCTGTTACCGGGCACGATCCGTCTGGGGAATCTCGCGGGCCGTCGTCGTGAGCCAGCCGTTCCACCTGCCCCGCGCCGTCTGGATCTGCCGCGAACTCGGGATCGACGCCCAGGGGGCCG
>JAUPKQ010000001.1 GCA_030837345.1 Actinomycetota bacterium
CCGCCCGCGAGCTTCGCCAGGCGCTCCTGGAGCTTCTCGCGGTCGTAGTCCGAGTCGCTCTTCTC
Source organism: Actinomycetota bacterium (assembly GCA_030837345.1). GTDB lineage: Bacteria > Actinomycetota > Actinomycetes > Actinomycetales > Kineosporiaceae > JAUPKQ01. Next base: position 66 of record JAUPKQ010000001.1, read on the forward strand.
GATCTCGGCGCGGATCTGGTTGACCCGCCCGGCGATCCGGTCGGCGTCCCCAGCACCCTCGACGATGGTCGTCTCGTCCTTCGTGACGACGACCTTGCGGGCGCGGCCGAGCATCTCCACCCCGACGCCGTCGAGCTTGAGGCCGACCTCCTCGGAGATGACCTGCCCGCCGGTGAGGATCGCGATGTCGTCGAGCATCGCCTTGCGCCGGTCACCGAAGCCGGGGGCCTTGACGGCCAGCGACTTGAAGGTGCCCTTGAGCTTGTTGACGATCAGGGTGGCGAGAGCCTCGGCCTCGACGTCCTCAGCGATGATCACCAGCGGCTTGCCGGACTGGATGACCTTCTCCAGCAGCGGCAGGAGGTCCTTGACCGACGAGATCTTGCTGTTGGCGATGAGGATGTACGGGTCCTCGAGCTCCGCCTCCTGACGCTCGACGTCAGTGACGAAGTAGGGCGAGATGTAGCCCTTGTCGAAGCGCATGCCCTCGGTGAGCTCGAGCTCGAGCCCGAAGGTGTTGCTCTCCTCGACGGTGATGACACCTTCCTTGCCGACCTTGTCCATCGCCTCGGCGATCATCTCGCCGATCTGGGGGTCGGCGGCGGAGATGGACGCGGTCGCAGCGATCTGCTCCTTCGTCTCCACCTCCTTGGCCTGGGCCAGCAGCTCGACGCTGATGGCGTCGACGGCCTTCTCGATGCCGCGCTTCAGGGCCATCGGGTTGGCGCCGGCGGCAACGTTGCGCAGACCCTCCTTGACGAGGGCCTGGGCGAGGACGGTCGCCGTCGTCGTGCCGTCACCGGCGACGTCGTCGGTCTTCTTGGCGACCTCTTTGACGAGCTCCGCGCCGATCTTCTCGAACGGGTCCTCGAGCTCGATCTCCTTGGCGATGGAGACGCCGTCGTTGGTGATCGTGGGGGCGCCCCACTTCTTCTCCAGGACGACGTTGCGGCCCTTCGGGCCAAGAGTGACCCTGACGGCGTCGGCAAGGGCGTTGAGGCCCCGCTCGAGACCGCGCCGGGCCTCCTCGTCGAACGCGATGATCTTGGCCATCGTGTGGTTGTTCCCTCCGCGGTACCGGGGTGGGTGCAGCCGGGCGGTGCCCGCGACGGACGGACCGGCCGGTCGGCGGTCTTGTCCCACCTCCGGCAGGCCCTCACCGGACCGGCCCGGGAGCCGAAGAGGCTCCCGTGAAGCATGTTCTGTCACTCTCAACAGTCGAGTGCTAGTCCCATAATTAGCACTCGACCCCCGCGAGTGCAAACTCCCACGACGTCATTCCGGGTCGCTGGCGAGGGCCCGCAGCGCGGGCATGGCCGCGACGAGAGCGGCCAGATCGTCATCCGGCAGGGCGCGCAGCCGGACCCGGACGGCGTCCGCCCTGGCGGCGAGCGCCTCGGCGACCATACGCCGTCCACGATCGGTCAGGGACACGCGGACGGCCCGCCGGTCCGCCGGGTCCGGACGGCGGACGACGTAGCCCGCCTCCTCCAACGTCCCGATCATCCGGGTCAGCGTCGGCGGTGCCGCGCCCTCCCTGAGGGCGAGGTCCCGAAGGCGCATCGGGCCGTGTCCGGCCAGGGTGGCCATCGCGGTGAGGGACCCGGGTCCGACCGGGGCCGGGGCCTCACGGCGCAGCAGCCGGGCCAGACGGCCGAGAAGGGAGGACAGGTCGCCCGAGACGACGCCGATCTCCTCATCCGTTAGGCCCGGCCCGTCCCCCGGGGGACCGTCGACGCCGACCGTTACGGCACCTCGCTCAGGGAGGCGGTGGCGCCGCTCGCCCCGGTCGGCTTCCGGCCCCGGAGCAGGGCCGTGATCCGGTCGACGCGCCCGGCCCGGGCCGACGCGGGCAGAACCTCGGTGAGGCGGTGGTGACGCAGGCGGTCGCTGAGGAGGTCGTCCAGCGGCGCGAGGTCACCGACGGCCGTGGCGAGGAGACGGTCGGCGAAGGCCGGGTTGAGGGCGAGCGCCGGACCGTGCAGGTAGGTGCCGAACACGACGCCCTGGACGGCGCCCTCGGTCTCACGGCCGTCGCCGTTGCCCACCCCGACCGTCACGTACCCGAGAGCCCCGGCTCCCGGACCGAGCGTCGTCGCCCCGCCGTGGTTCTCGAACCCGATCAGATCCGGCAGCCAGGTGTCCGCCGCCGGCCGGGCGAGGATGTTGCCGACGGCCCGCTGCTCCAGACGGCCGGTCCGGACGTCGAGCAGGCCCAGCCCCGGGGTGACGGCGCCGCCCACCCCGAGGAAGGTCTCCCCCAGGAGCTGGTAGCCCGCGCAGATCCCCAGGATCGCCGCCCCGCGCCGGGCCGCGACGAGGATCCCGCCGTCCTCGCGAAGCTCGTGCGCGGCGGCCGTCTGCTTCGCGTCCTCGCCGCCGCCGAGAAGGTAGATGTCCCCCTGGGCGGGCACGGGCTCACCGGGCTGAACGGTGATGATCTCGACCGGGATGCCCCGGCTCCGGGCGCGCTGCCCCAGCACCAGGGCGTTCCCGGCGTCCCCGTACGTGCCGAGGAGGTGCGGGTAGATGTGGACGATCCGCAGAGGGTCACGGCCCGAAGGGGTCCCGGGCGGTTCGGAGCGGCCGGCCGGCACCGCGCCGGAGACGTCTTCGGGCACGACGGGGTCAGACGGCGACATGGCTGCGCAGCTCCCGGAAGGCGGTGTAGTTGGCGGCGACGACGAGAGGTCCGGGAGGCAGCGTCGCCGCGAGAGCCACCGGATCGGTGTGGACCGTCGGGATGGCACCCGCGTAGTGCAGGCGGACGGCGAGATCGTCGCGGCGGTCGCCGATCGCCCCGACGACCCGGCCCCTGAGACGTTCGAAGGGAACGTCGTAGAGCCAGGAGGTGTCCGTGCCGTCCGCGATCCGGGCGTTGATCCCGACGATGAGCTGCGCCCCCGGCTCGATCATGGCGAGCGCGGCCGCCCAGCCCGCCGGGTTCTTGGCGAGGAACAGACGCGCGGGGCGTCCCCCGAGGTCGAGCTCGGCGTACCGGCCGTCGACGACGTCGACGTCCGCCAGCCGTGCCGCCGCCTCCTCGGCCGGGATCCCGAAGACCCCCGCGACCGCCAGGGCGAAGACCGCGTTGCCGCGGTTGACCACACCCGGGAGTTTGATCTCGAAGGGGACGTCCCGGCCGTCCGGCAACCGGACCCCGGTCTCCGTCAGCACGTAGTCGGGCTCCGGCATGACGAGGCCGCAGCCGGAGCTCCACCGGCCGTCGGTCCAGTCGAGCAGCTGGCCGCAGCGGGGACAGACCGTCGCGTCCTCGGTCCAGCGGAGACCGGGATCGACCCATACGGCCGAGGCCCCGCGGAGGGCAGCCGCGACGACGTGCGGGTCGGCCGCGTTGGCGACGACGGTCACCGGGCGGGCCCCGAACGCCGTCCCCCAGACGCCGGAGGTACGGCTGACCTCGTGGGTGCGGTCGAGCTGGTCACGGGTGAGATTGAGGGCGACGACCACGGCGGGTTCGACCGAGCGCATGACCGCGGGGACGTGGAGCTCGTCCGTCTCAAGGACGGCGACGGACCCTCTCTCGTCGTCCAGCGCGGTGACCAGGCCGGGACCCATGTTCGCGCCCGAGGAGTTGGTGGCGACGTCCTCCCCGAGGGCCGCGCTGATCAGCCTGGTGGTCGTCGACTTCCCGTTGGTGCCGGTGACAACGACGCTGCGGCGCCCGGCGGCGAGACTCCGCAGGGCGTCCGGCGCGAGCGCGAGGACCACGCGCCCCCGGACGACCGTCCCCGCCCCCTGACCGAGGCGACGGGACAACGCCCCCGCGAGCCGTCCGGCCTGTAAGGCGGTGGCCAGTCGCAACCTGTCCAAGGAGGACTCATCGCTCAACACGTTCGCCAGCTTACGGGGAGCCGACCGGCCGGGGAGGCGTCGAAGGAGCCACGGGGACGAGCGAAGCCGCTCCCACGGACCGGGGAGCGGCTCCCCCGGCGCCGGGGACGCCGGGTCGTGCGGTCAGACGACGTGGACGGCCTCGGCCTGAGGGCCCTTCTGCCCCTGGCCGACCTCGAACTCGACACGCTGACCCTCGTCGAGGGACTTGTACCCGTCGGCCTGAATGGCCGACCAGTGGACGAAGACATCAGCACCGCCGCCGTCGACGGTGATGAAGCCGTAGCCCTTCTCGGCGTTGAACCACTTGACGGTTCCCTGAGCCATGTCCTGCTCCTGTTGCTGCGGTTCTCGTGGGCATCGACCGGGTGGCACCACCCGACCGGGTCTCACGCTCGTCACCGGCCCCGAAGGAGCCGGGTCCACGATGTCCAACGTTCGGGCCTCCGCGTGGCGCGGGAGAGGACGTTGCCCATCGAACTGTTCGACCGTTCCACACGATAGCGGCTGTCCTGCCCGCGTGGTGGATCTCACTCGGACCGTTTCCGAGACGTTGCAGAAGGCCCCCATCCGAGAAGTCCAAGGATCGACCATAACGTCCATTCCGCTCCTACGCTGCAACGATGCGACAGCCACCCGCTGCGCCCCGAAGGGGGGAGAGCATCCGGACGATCAGCCAACCCCCCTCTAAGGAGCGCCGGGACCATCCAGAGGCTGATCACCGGCCGCAGGCACCCCCGGCGTCGTGATAAAGGACCACGCCTTCGGATCGGCCGGGCAAGCGAAGAGCCGGCCGGCCCCGGATGGGGTCGGCCGGCTCTTCGCCTGGCTGTCGGCCGGGGAACCCGGCGGATGCCGGATCGGCCGGGGTGACCGGATCAGTCGGTCGGGGACGGGGAGACGGGCGCGTTCTCCCCTTCGGGGGAGGGCTCCGCCGGGGTCGCGGTGTCGCGCGGTTCCGCCGTGGTGCGCGCCTCGGACGTCGTCCGCGCCGTGGACCTGCGGGTCGCCCCGCTCTGGCTCTTGGTCGACCGGGAACCAGCACCGGGAAAGTCGTTGCCGACGACCACGGCGATACCGCCCTCAGCGGCCTTGGCCGCCTTGGGAGAGATCTTCACGGAGGCGCGCCCGAGGGCCTTGGCGATCGCCGACGCGGTGGCCTGCTGGCCGGACTCGGCGTAGAAGACCGTCGTCACGCTGACCGGAGTACCGCTCCAGGTAGCGACCCGGCCGGTGCGCCACCCGGCCTCCGTGATCTTCGGCAGGGCCTTGCGGGCGATGCCTGTCACCAGGGGACTCGTGCCGTTGAAGACGTCGATCGTCACGGACTTGTCGACCTTGCCGGGGGCCGCCGACGTCTCGTCCGGCTCGGAGGACGCCGTGGAGTCCCCACCCGCCTCCGCCGTGCTCTCGGACGGCGACGAGCCAGGTTCGCTCGCGGCCGAGGAGGTGCTCGGGGAGGCCGAGACCGTGGCACCGGCACCCGCTTCCGGGCCGCCGCCGAACAGGCTGGAGACGAGCAGGATGGCCCCACCGACCACCCCGACGACCACAACGACGGGCATCGCCGCCATCACCGGGCTCACCCGCGCGCGGTGGGCACCACGGCGGCTGGCCTCGAGTGGGACGACGAACTGCTCGTCGTAGTTGTTGCTGCTACTGGGCCGGGTGACGTTGCTCACCGGGCACCTCCGGCATGACGGGGCCGACGGAACGGCGTCAGCCCGGCATCCCCCGCCGCCGGGCAGAACGTGAGTGCTGACGTGACTGACGCATACGGAGCAACCGCTTGACCAGCATCGGGTCGTGGGCGAGCGCCTCGGGTCGGTCGATGAGCGCGTTCAGAACCTGGTAATACCGCGTGGGGGAAACTCCGAAGCGGTCGCGAAGAGACTGCTCCTTCGCCCCCGCGTACTTCCACCAGTGCCGCTCGAACGCCAAGATCTCCAGCTCGCGCGTCGTCAGCCCGACGGGCCCCTCCGGGCTCTCGTCGCCGACGGGCGCGGCATCCATCCAGACCCTCCAGCAGTGCGACGTCGATACTGTACGGGCGAAACCACGTGGCTGTCATTTCACCCTTCCCCACCGCTCGCATCGTCCGGACCGTCGAGCGGGCCCGGCACGCCATCGTCTGCACGACGGGTGAGTCTAGGGGTGCGGCCACATGATCCCGCCGGGATCGTTCGAGACGTAACCGAATATGAGCAGGTAGTCACGTTTTGCGTTCGGACACCATCTTCTTGATCAGCTGGCCCCACACCGCGCGGTGCCGACGGCTAGATTGCCTCGGTGACTCCTCGTCCCCTGACCGAACTGGTGGGCCCCGGCTGGACGACCGCTCTGGAGCCGGTCGCCGACCGGATCTCCGAGATGGGCTGCTTCCTCCGCCACGAGATCACCGAGGGCCGGGGGTACCTCCCGGCCGGTGAGAACGTGCTGCGGGCGTTCCAGCAGCCCTTGGACGCCGTCCGCGTGCTCATCGTCGGACAAGACCCCTACCCCACCCCCGGACACCCGATCGGGCTCTCCTTCTCCGTAGCCCCCGACGTGCGCCCGATCCCCCGCAGCCTTTCGAACATCTACCGGGAACTGATGGACGACCTCGGCGTCCCCTGCCCGGGCAGAGGTGACCTCTCCCCGTGGTCCGAACAGGGAGTGATGTTGCTCAACAGAGTGCTGACGGTCACCCCGGGCAAGTCCGGGTCGCACCGGGGCAAGGGATGGGAACAGGTCACCGACCAGGCGATCCGGGCCCTCGTCTCCAGGGGCGGCCCCCTCGTGGCGATCCTGTGGGGCCGGGACGCGCAGAATCTGCGCCCCCTCCTCGGCGGGACGCCCCGGATCGAGAGCGCCCACCCCAGCCCGATGTCCGCCGACCGCGGGTTCTTCGGCTCCAAGCCCTTCAGCCGGGCGAACGACCTTCTCGTCGAGCAGGGTGCCGCCCCCGTCGACTGGCGCCTCCCCTGACGGAGTCGACTGCCCCTCCGTTGGCGGACGGCCGGGACGGCCACCGGGACAGATGCCGGTAACCGTCCCGGCCCGGGGCGAACCGATCCGGCTCGTCCGCCGAACCCCTTGGGTGAACCGATCCGGCGCCTCAGCCGCCGCTCTTGCGGCGGAACTGCCGCTGCTGATGTGCCGGGCCGTGAGCTCCGCCATGAACCTTGGTGTGATCGGAGCCGTCGCCGCCCGCCGATCCGTCACCGTGCTGCCTCTGCTTGCGCTCCAGCGCCTCGCGGAACTTCCGCTTGACGTCGTCGGACGCCGGTGGCTCGTCAGACCTGCCCTCGGATCCCATGTCCTCGCCTCCTCGGGTGGCGGCGATGTACCGCCAGCCTCAGCGTGGCACGGAGGAGTGCTCAACCGTCAATCGAGATTCCTCCCGGTACCCGCTCCGTCACGAACGACCCCACCCCGCGCCCTTCGCGCTCGGCGTCCTTCGTGCCCTGGCGCCCGCGCCCGGGTGCCGAAGTGACAGACACGACAAAACGTCGCCGCTGCCAGCCACCCCGCACGGATTCCACACATCACCGCGACGCCTTGAGGACCATCTCAAGTCCATCCCCTCCCTGTGGAAACCCATTCCGGACCAGAGATGGGCGTTTCTTAACGGTCTCTGGAATCCGATTTGATTCATCCCTCAAAACACGTCGACGCCGTTGCCGAAGGGAACGTCACCCTCCGCACAAGCTCATGCGGCCTCACAGATCGACGCAGGTCAGACGGGCGAAGATAGTGGAAGAAGTCCCACGACACAGGTAAGCTGCGCACGTCGCGCCCTGTTCGGGGGAACGGCGTAGATGACATTACTCATCACAGGGGAGACTTCCACATGGCCGGGACCGTCGGCGCTGAACTCCAGACCCTCCAGACGCTCCACCGCACGTTCACGCAGAAGGCCCAGGAAGCCGCCGACATCAAGACCGCGGTGGACAACGGCCTCGCCTCGGCGGTCTGGACCGGTAAGTACTCGCAGGACTTCAACACCGCCTGGCAGGAGTACCGGCGCAACCTCGACAGCCTGCAGGCCGCTCTGAGCGGTGCGGCCGACGACGTCCGGACCAACCACAACAACATCGCCGCCGCGACCGGTGAAGGCGACAGGATCTGATCCACAGCCCTGGATCACGGTGAAAGGGCCGGCCCGGTAACCACGGGGTCGGCCCTTTCACCATCGTCCAGGGCCGTGTCCGTCGAACCATCGGTTGCGGTATCTCGTTCTCGGTCACACAAACCGGATAGGGCAGACAGGCCCACTCCGCCGTCGCAAGATCATCAACTTGGGTGACGAGAAGTGCTGATCGTTCGTCACATCCGTCACCCGAGCTCTCGATCACGACACCAACTGCGCACACCGAGCCTTTCTGCGTAACGATTGATGGCTTTGCGTAATTGAGGTTTACAACCATGTGGTGCGGTGGTTCTCGTGGTGCTTGTGCTCTCCGCTCCATCACAGGTCCATGCCTTTGGCGGGACCGTGGGTGGAGATGCGGTCGGTGTAGATGAGGGTCACGTCGACGATGACGTGGGTGCCCATGAGAGTGCGTACGGTTGGTGTTGATCGCATGGAAGATTGGTGCTGATATTCGACACTTATCTTCCAACGGATCAACACCAACCGTACGCACTTGACCCAGCGAGCCTGTCCGGGCAACGGTCCGCAATGGATAGTGATCGCAAACTGCGAGTCGGACTGATCAACATAGGTCGATGATCCCCTGATCACGATGCTGGGTGATCGACAGGTGGGGACCGGGTCGTGGACCCGGTTCGCGGACAGCGGGGAATCAGTGTGTGCCATCACCGTCGCGATCGCGACAGCACCTGCACACATTGATCCCCCGCCACCTGGAGGGCTGGTCGACCATCTTGAAAGCGGGCCCGCGACCCGGCAACGGTGCTTCTAGCCACCACCCGCGGTTCAGTCGGCCATCGGCTCAGTCGCGCGGCGCTTTCGGGCGGGCCGCACTCTCACTCACCGGAATCGCCAACGCCTCGGCCACCTGAAGAACGAGCGCCTGTGCGTCGGCCGCCGCATCCCGGACTTTCGGGGCACCGGCCAGCGAAACATCGATGCGGTACTGGCCGCGCAGCAGACTGCCGGACACCTCGGAGGGCGTCGATCTCGTCGTCCGTACGAAACCAGTCCCGGCCTCGGCGGGGAACATCCGCGCATCCGAATCCGCCGGGGTGGACAACTCGGCCTTGGCCCGGGTGCGGTCAGCGGCCTGAGACACCCAGTCGACTGTCAACGACAGCGACACATCACCGGCGTCAAGGATGCAGGCAGCCCCCAGCAGCCACCCCTGTACCGGATCGAGGTTGATGTTCTCCCGCCGCACCTTCGGCTGGACACTTCCAGCGACGGTACGCACGTCCGAAGCCGACAGCATCCGACAGACCCGATCCGAGCCAACCGTGCTCGGAATGACAGTTGCGGAGACGCCGTTGCCGTTGCAGGCGGCGACCACCAACACAGCCATCACCATGGGCACGTTCAGAATCCGGCGCACGCTACAGCCGCCCTTCACCCGACAAGTAGTCACCATCAGCCGCGCGGCGCCTTCGGACGTTCCGCACTCTCACTCACCGGAATCGCCAACGCATCGGCCATCTGCAAAATCAACGCCTGGGCGTCCGTGAGCGAATCGCGCGGTTCCGGGACGCCTGTCAGCACCAGGGCGAGCTCGTACTGGCCACGCAACAAGGCACCAACCACCTGGCCTTTTGCAGCCCGCGTCGTCCGGACGAAACCGATGCCCTCGCCATCCGGGATAGAGCGGACTGTCACGTCCTTCGGCGGGCTGCTCAGATCGGATCTGGCCTCGGCCCGATCAGCGGCAGTGGGCTTCCACCTCAGGTCCGCGCGTAGATACACGTCCCCAGCCCGCAGGACGCACCGACCGTCGGAGAGCCTCCCCGCCGCCGAGTCGACGAGGAATTCCTGGTCCTCGACCGCCGGGGCCTTCTCTCCCGAGACTGTGCGCACCGCCGCCGCGGAAAACATATGACAGACCCGGTCGGTGTCCGCTGTGGAAGGGATCGCAACCGTCGAAACACCGGTGGAACACCCACCCGCACCGATCAGCGTCATCCCCAGCAGCACAACCATCGCCATGGGAGCCTTCGGAATCCGACGCACACCACAGCCGCCCTTCACCCGACAAGTAGTCACCATCAGCCGCGCGGCGCCTTCGGACGGGCCGCACTCTCACTCACCGGAATCGCCAACGCATCGGTCACCTGCAGCACGAGGGCCTGCGCATCGGCTATCGCATCCCGAGGCGCCGGAACATTGTTCAGCGAGACCGTGAGCTTGTACTGACCCCGCAGCAACGTGCCGTCGATCCCCGCCTCGCGGGCCCGTGTGGTACTGATGTACCCGACACCCGCTTCGGCCGGAAATACCCGCACCTTCTCGTCGGACGGCGGCAGAGCCAGTTCGGCCTTCTCCCGGGCCCGGATACCCGGATCACCCTGCCAGTTGACATTGACCTTCAGGTACATGTCACCGGCCTCGATCACACACACCGATCCCAGCAACGAGCCTTCCTGAGGCTCGACGTTGACGTGGCTCTGCGTGACCTTCGGATCCTTTCCACCCGCCACGGTGCGCACCGCAGCCTCCGAAAACATCCGGCAGATTCGATCGGTACCCGCTACGGAAGGGATCGCTGTCGTCGAGACACCGGTGGCGCACCCGCTCACACCGACCAGCATCACGCACATCAGCACTGCCGTGCGCGTTGTGGCCCGAATCGTCCTCGCCATTGCACTCATCTCCATCATGTCGCAACTCCGACAATACCTACCTCACCCAGTTCTATCCGAAGTTGGGAGTGAAGTTATCGTTGAACGGAGCGAGGAACCATGGCTGGGTCTGGTCACGTGGTGCGCCGCCGAGAGAGCCGTGCCAGTTCACGAACTCGTCCCAGGTCGCTTGGTCGAAGTCAGCGGAGTTCACGCCGTTCGAGTCGTACAGATACGGCTTGATCTGCGACCGCCCGTCAGCTCCGGTCTCGATAGCGCTGGCCGGTAGCCCGCCCGACGTGCCAGGTGCGATGAATCCGTTCCGGAGCAACGCGTTATAGGTCTGGTACTCCAGCGAGGTGATGATGGAGGCGTGGGTCTGGTTCGCCCATTCCGTGGCCCGATCCTTCGACTCCGCGGTGATCTGGTCGCCAACCACGCTCGTCCCCTGTTCCACGAGAAACGCCGCGATCTTGCCCTGTGGACTGGGAACAAATGTGGTCGCCATATCGAAGATCTGGCCAAGCCGTTCCCGGTCCGCCTTGTCGATCTCCTGCTCAGCCTTCCCGCCCTGGAACCCGTTGACCACGAGGTAATTCAGCGCCGTCGCGCTGCTGACACCGGCGTTGTTCAGCGGCGCACCGAGACTTCCGCGCAGGTCGTCCATCGTGAGAGGGGTACCCGGATGGGCCGCACGGATCGTCGTGAGAGCCGAATCGGTCAGGTCGACCTGGAACTGCAGTCCCGCAGCGGTGACAGTGGAAATGGCCGTCTTATCGTCGGAACGCCCCAGTCCCTGCAACACCAGGGCCAGATCAGCCTTGCTGAACCGCGCGCCGGTCGGAAGATCGGCAGGATAACCCTCCATGACCCCGGAAATGGTCCACAGACCGTTCGCACCCACCTTCCCGTCACCCGATTGACTGTTGGCCACGCGGTAAACGTCCGGCATGTAGGAGGCGACCATCCGGGCGACGCTGTCCGTCATCCCGGTGGGGATCTGGTAGCTCTCGTCGAGGGGGTTCCACCCCGAGTCGCCCTTGCCGATCCGGTTGCCGAGCAGGGCGATCGTCTGCGAGGCGATCTTCGCCGAGGCCTGGCCCGTGGAACCGGTGTCGCGAAGGTGGGTCGTCGCGGACTCCAGCGCCAGGCCCAGGCCGTCGCCGTCGTCCGTCGGCCAGATCCTGTCGTACAGCAGGTACTTCAACCGCGAGTTGACCTGGACGTCCTGGCCACCGATCTTGGTCTTCGACGTCCCGCCGCCGGAGAAGAAGTTCTGGGACGCCGCGGCGTTGTGACCGAGCGAGACCATCAGCGAGGCCAGCGGGTCGTAGGCGCGGGTGCCGTCGGGCGCGTAGACGCCGAAGTAGGTGGCGTTCTCCTGGGAGCGGCGGCTCCACAGGGGACCGTTGTTCTTGTGAGCCTGCTCGTAGTCGTAGACCGTCGTGCTGACCGTGTTCAGGAACGAGGTGGAGTAGGTGCCGTACCGGAGGAAGAGCGCCGCCGCAGCACCCGCGCCGGGCACCCCCCGGCCTCCGTCCCACGCCGGTTCCTCCGTGATCGCGTCCGCCCAGCGCTTGGCGTAGTCGGACGGCAGGGCGGCGTCGCCGGTGTTGCCGGTCGCGGTTCCGATCGTGGTACCGACGGCGGTGAGCATCCGCTCGTACCGAGTGCTCCAGTTCTCGTAGTCCGCGGCGGTGGGCGAACCGCCGAGGCCGAGAGTGTCCCGCTGCCGGGAGGCGGATAACGCGACGGCGGCCAGGTCCTCCGGACTGGCTTCCTTGGCGAATCCCTCGGCGAAGTACGGGTCGGTCATCCCGGCTTCTAGCTGGGCGAGCAACGCGTCGTCGGGCTTGCCGTCGCTGTCCTTCAGAGCCTTGGCCGCGTCCCGCCCGCGACGCGCGGCCACCTCCGGCGGATCGGTGGGCAACGTCGACTCGTCGATCCGCACGGTGGTCGTGAGGCCGGGCGTCTGGGCCTCGATGTACACCGCGAGGGCATGCCGGCGGCGCAGTCCCGGCGTCTCGGTGGTGATCCAGGTGACGACCCTGGTCAGTCCGTCGGCCGGGGAGGGATCCACGCCCGCCCCGGACAGGATGTTCGCCAGGGCCGTCCGGCGCCGGGGAAGATCCGACGCCGCGGAGTCCATCCCGGCGATCAGCTTCGCCATCGCGGGGATGTTGATGCTCGCCATCGCCATGTCGATCGCCTTCAGCCGTTGGGTAAGCGGGACGCCGGGACCTGATCGGGTTGCCGGTCATGAGCCTGTCGCAGGGCATCAAGACAGTCCTGCCCGGCCCGTCCGGCGTCGTTGTCGCCGGCGGTCAACGCCGCGAAGAAACTGTCCGCGGCACCGCTCTCCCACGCCTTGGACTTCATCGCCGACACGGCCTCGTCCAACGCGGTGGTGGCGCCCGCCGCCTCTGGACGCGCCGCCTCCAGGGCACGGGCCAGCGCGGCCTTGCGCGGATTGGCCACCATGGCGCTCTCTCCGGTCACCGGTTCTCCCTCCCAGTTCCTTCCGGCCAGGGGACCTGGACGGATTCCCAACTCCCAGCGGTGACGAGGATCCCGCGGCCGGGCGGCCCCCCGCCGATGACGGAACGTGGTAGCCGAAGGCCGAACAGGTCTCCGTCGTTGGGGACCTGAGGGGCGAGCAACACTCCTGACCTCGACCTTTTCAGCGCGACGACCGGTCCCCGGTACATCCCGCCGAGCTCGTCGAGCGCCCCGGCGGCGACGACCGCGCTTCCGGTGTCCCTGATCGATTGGAGATGGTCGTTGATCGCTTCGGGGAGCCATCCGTCGGGGCCGACGAGTTCCAGGTCGTCCACGAGAAGCAGGGACGGCGGGTCGCCGGGCCTCGGCCTCAGGCCCTTGATCGCCTCGGTGACCTCCTGGCGGTCGTCGTCCCCCGTCCAGGACCCGACGAGGCCGGGCGACAGATCCCGCAGCGGGCTGATCCTGCTGGTGACGACGCCGACCCGCCAGCCTCGGCGGAGGGCCTCGCGTCCCATCAGCATCAAGACGGTGCTGCGCCCGGATCGGCGCGGCCCGGCGACGACCATGCCCGGCCCGTGCTGCACGGCGTCCCAGTAGCGCAGGGCGAGGGTGTCCCCACCGACCGCGACCGGCAGCTCGGCGGGCCCCGGCGGGGCCTCGGCGAGCGCCGTCGCGTCGGAGAGAGTGATCGTGACGGGCAGCGGGTCGACCCGGAACGGCCGCAGATCCCGCGGCACCTCGCCCGCCCGGTCCGTCGCCTCGCGCCCCAGCCGCTGGAGGGCCGCGACCTGGCGGGCTCCGGACGGGTCGGGGTCGAGGAGGGCGAGCTGCGTCTCCTGGAGTCCCTCGCTGCGGAACCCCCTCCCGGGCGGCAGGTGCTCGGGGACCTGACGGGCGGGAAGACCGATCGCCGCGAAGTCGGAGGGATCGGTGAGCCGTAGGACGATCTTGTCGTCCATCAGGGTGGACAGCCGCCCGGACAATCCGGTGCGGTCGCACGTCAACGCGGTGACGACCCCGACGCCGCCTCCCTCCTGGAGGATCTGCAACCACTGGTCGACGAGCCGCCCGCCGTCCAGGGACTCGAAGGCGGCGAGGAAACCCTCCCACCGGTCCAGGAGCACGAGGAGGTAGGGGAGTCTCCGGGCGGCGGGGGTGGCGAGCCGGTGCTCACGCAGCCCCGCGAAACCCTCCTGGGCGAGGCGCTGCTGGCGCCGGGAGATCTCGGCGGAGAGCCGGTTGGTCAACCGGCCGAGGCGGTCCGGCTGGTCACGGCTGATCACCGCGCCGGTGTGAGGCATCGCGAGGACCGGCAGCAGGGCGTTGCTGCCGCAGTCGACGCCGTACAGGTGGACGTCCCGGGGATCGGTGCCGGCCGCGACGGCGCCCGCCAGGGCCCGCAACGCAGCCGACCTCCCGGTCCTCGGGCCGCCGATCACCGCGAGGTGGGCACCTCGTTCGAGATCGAACACCCCCGGGATCCGGCGCTGTTCGGCCGGGAGGTCCGTCGCGCCGATCACGAGAGGGGCGATCCCGCCGTCCGGCACGTCGAAGCCGGGGACGAGGCTCCGGGCGTCCTCCAGCGTCACCGTGTCCGGCAGGGGCGGCAGCCACGGGCTGCGCGACGGCGGGACGCGGACGAGCCCGGCCGCCGTGCGGACCTCGCGCACGAGGGCCGCCAGGTCGGTCGGCACGCTGACGTCGTCCTGGGCTCCGCCCGCCGGGCCCCTCGCGGTGGACGCTCCCAGCGACGTCCACCGGACGTCGTGCAGGCCGACCGTCGCGGGCCCGGCACCCCGTGGACGACCCCCCACCCGGGCGGTCTGGAAGGGGGTGAGCGAGGCGTGGCCGAGCCGCGCGTAGGCCCGGCCGGGCAGGGACTTGGCGATCGCCGCGGCGTCGGAGGTCTCGATGACGTCCTGGCTGTCCTGCGGGTCGGTGACGCGCAGGGCGATCCGCAAGGTGGTGTTCGACTTGATCTCGGCGCTGACGACGCCTGCGGGACGCTGGGTCGCCAGCAGGAGGTGCACCCCGAGGGAACGGCCGCGGCGGGCGATGTCGACGAGGCCGGTGACGAAGTCGGGGAGCTCGGCGACCAGGGCGGCGAACTCGTCGATCACCAGCATCAGCCGGGGCATCGGCTCGGCCGGTCCGCCCGGCAGGGCACGCGCCGCCGTGTAGTCCTCGATGTCCTTCGCCCCGGCGGAGGCCAGCTGGTGCTCGCGGTGACGCAGTTCGGCGCCGAGGCTCTCCAGGGCGCGGGTGGTCAGGTGGCCGTCGAGGTCGGTGACCATGCCGACGGTGTGCGGCAGGTCCTTGCAGTCCTTGAACGCCGCCCCGCCCTTGTAGTCGACGAGCACGAAGGTCATCTCGTCGGGCCGGTTGCCGATCGCCAGGGACGCGATCAGGGTCTGGAGCAGCTCCGACTTACCCGAACCGGTCGTGCCCGCGATCAGGCCGTGCGGACCGTCGCGGCGGATGTCGACGGCGAACGGGCCGTCGGCCCCCTCGCCGATCACCGCGAGGGTCGTCCGTCCCCCCGACGCCCAGCCCCGGGCGATCGCGGCGGACGACGGCGGGTCAAGACCGAGCACGTCCAGCAGGCGCGAACTGGCCGGCAACGCCCCCGCGAGGTCCTCCCCGGAGACGTCCCGGATCGGCGCGAGCGCCCGGCTGACCCGTTCGCACCAGGGCAGCGGGACGTCGTCGACGCGGATCGCCTCGACGGCGCCCTGACCGGCGAGGTCCAGCCGGGCCTGTCGTCCGTCGGTGACGACGACGGCGTGGCACTCCTCGGGCAGGCGGCGCCGGTCGTCGTCCAGGCACAGGAAGTACAACCCGACGCCGGGGCCCTCCTGGAGGAGGGTGACCATGCCCGGAAGCAGCCGCAGGCGGCGGGCGCCGTCGAGGACGACGAGGACCGGACGCCAGGCGGGCGCGGTCCGGGAGTCGTTGCGGATCGACTTCCGGGCCTGCATCACGGCGACCAGCTCGGCGACCCGGGCGGCGACCGTGGCGTCGTCCGCCCCGACCTGGGCGAGGTTGTCGGCGCCCTCCCGGCGCACGTGCGGGATCCAGCGCACCCACGACCAGTCGGCGTCGCCGTCCGGGCCGGCGAGCACGACGACGTCGAGCTCACCGGGACTGTGCAGGACGGCGGCCTGCGCCAGCAGCCACCGGCCGAGGCAACGGCGGGCGGCGTCCGGGCCAGCGACGCCGATCACCTCGGCCTGCGTCACGTCGACCCAGACCGGGACGTCGGGGGCGGTCCACCGCTGGGGGCCCTCGTGCTCCTCGCGGGTGGGGTCGCGGAGCGTCACCTCGCTGGCGACGTCGGCGGTCCCGACGCGCAGGCGGAGCCAGTCCGGGTCGTCGTCCCGCCGCTCCCAGAGGCGCGAGCGCGGCCCGGTGGCGACGAGCAGCAGCGCCGCCGGGTCGGGAAGATCCCTGCGGCGGGCCGCGCGCTCGGCCGACAGCGCCTCGAACGCCTTCTGGCGGGTGGAACGGCTGCGCTCGTAGAACGTCTCCAGTTGCTCCCGGTAGCGCAGGCGGGCCTGCCGCCGCGAGGAGGTGACGTTCGAGATGGCCATCAGCGGGGAGAACACCGCGAAGACCAGGCTGTACGGCGACTTGGTGAACCAGTAGAGGGCGACGGACATCAGGATCGGCGCGATCACCATCAGCACGGGGATCGGCATGCGCTCGGGCCGCTGCGGCTCGACCGGCAGCGAGAACCGGGTGTCCCGGGTAGGGGGCAGCAGCCGGGGCGGCCGGTTGTAGTCGCTCGTCGCACCGCCCGGGCTGGGGGACAGCGAGGCGTCGGCGGGCTCGACGGCGCCGAGTTCGAGCAGGATCCCGCCGACGACGAGGGCGTCACCGGGCCGCCACCGGACCGGTCCGGGCAGCGGACGCCGGTCGAGGTGCACCAGCGGGACGTCGGCGCCCGGGTCGACGAGGTCGTGGGGCAGGGCGGCGCCCGGGTCCGGCCGCCAGCGCCGCCACCGGGACGGGCGCGAGGACCGGGAGGGGCCCTGCCGGCGGGACCGCCGGTTCCGCCGGGACCGGCGTCCGGTGTCCGGGGGCGAGTGGACCTCGGGCCGGGCGAGCACGATCGGGCCGGGGAGCGGGTGCTCGCGGGCGGGTGCCTGGCGCAGCAGTGGCGCGACACCCGCCTCGGGGCGCACCGTCACGCCACCGGTCGCGTCGACGTCGATCCACAAGGCGACGGGAGGCAGCCACGGGTCGTCGACGACGAGCGGGCACTGCGGGGACGAGCCGACAGCCGTCGAACCCGGCGCGAGCCGGTAGACCCGCCCGGCCCCCGGACCGCCCGCCACCTTGACCTCGACGAGCCCGGTGGGTTCGGAGAGGACGTCGGGGAGCGGCCCGCCGACCCCGACGACGGAGCCGTGCCGCACGGGTGAGGTCACCAGCCGTTCGGCGGGGTCGAGGAGGCGGTCACCGATCCAGAGGGACGGCGGCGGCCCGGCGACCGGTCCGGCGGGCGGCCCGGCGACCGGAGCGGCCCCCACCAGGCGCAACCGGGGCTGCGCCAGGGCGGGAGCCGGTCCGGCGCCGAAGAACTCGGCGAGCCTCAGGGCGAGATCCGCGACGGTCGTCTCGCCGTCCACCTCGACGGCGAGATCGGCGGGGGCGGCGCCTCGGTGGCCACCCGCCGGGACCGCGGTCAGCAGCAGCCTCACGCGATCCGCTCCCGCAGTCCGGGCGCGACGGCGTCGACGAGAGCGTCGGTCTGCGGATCGGGCATCCGCACGCCGTGCCGCAGGAGGACCGCGTACATCCGTTCCGCGGTGGCCGCACCGGTGACGGGGTCGTCGTCGCCGATCAGGCGCAACAGGTCCCGCCACAGGGGTTCCGCCGTCGGGACCATCGCCAGCCCGTGGCTGAGCACCTGCCAGGCCTCCTCCCGGCGTCCCTCCGCCAGAGCGAGCGCCGCCACGCGGCGGGCGACCGTCGTGGTGAGCACGCGGGCGTCCCGGGCGGCCTGGTGGAAGGCGAGCCAGCCGAACCGTCCCTGCGGCACGGCGGAGAAGACCTCCCCGGTCCCGAGGGCGAGGACCTGCCAGAGCCGGTGGTACTCGCCGGGGCCGGGCTGCGCGGCGGAGACCGCGCGGAAGACGTCCCAGTCGGTGCGCACCCCGGGGCCGAGCGTCCAGCGGCCGTCGTCCGCGCGGAGCAGGCGCGGCGTCCCGCTCTCGTCGGTCCCCAGCCAGGTGACGATCTCCGCGACCGTGCGGTCGACGACGTCGTCACCGACGCCCCTCGGCCAGACGGCCGCGCGCAGGGCGGCGTCGTGCACCCCGCCCGGGTGCAGCGCCGTGGCGACGACCACCTCGGTGAGCAGGGGCAACCGGTCCGGTGCCGGGACGGATCCCGGCCGGGCGACCTCGACCCGGACCGGCCCGAGCAGGTGGACCTCGACGTCGGCCTTTCCGCCCGCCGTCCCGGGCATCGCGCCGGCGCCGCCGGAGTCGTCCGGACCTCCCCCGCCGGGGAGGGCGTCGAGGGCCGCCGCGCTCGGGCTGAGCGCCGCGACCTCGCGGTCGAGCTGCGCCCGGCGGGTGTCCGCCGTTCTCAGCAGGTCGAGGACGGCGGTGTACTCGTCCAGCGGCAGCCGCCGGGCCGTACCGGACAGACCGAGGGTCCCGAGATGGACGGAGCCGTCCTCGGTGGCGGTGAACCGCCAGCGGGCGGAGGGGGTGTCCCCGACACAGACCACCGCGACGGGGGTGCGCCCTGATCCGATCATCGCGTACAGCTGGTCCGTCTCCTCCGACGGGAGCGGCCCGGACAGCACCACGACCTGCGGCGTCCACGGGCGAGCCCCCCGGACGGCGCGGCCGGACAACACGCCGTCCACCCCGAGCCTGGCGACCAGTGCCGCGTGCCCGCCGAGTTCGGCCTCGATCTGCGGCAGCAGGGCCTGAACGGTGTCGACCTGCCGGATGCTCCCGGGAGCCAGGCCGGACACCTCGTCGGCGAACCCGACCATGGTCACCCGGACGCCGTCGGACCAGGAGTTCGTCGCCAGCTCGACAGCCAGCGAGGTGGCGATCTCCCGTGACACGCCGGGGTCGCCCCCGAGGGCTACGAGGCCGGGGGCGGCCTCCAGATCGATCAGGATCTCGTAGCCGCCCGTCGCGGCGATGTTCACCAGCAGCGGGTACGGCGCCGTCCCCCGCGGTCCGGGCTGTTCGGCGGGCAGGTCGGCGGAGAGGAGGGTCCAGGTGCGGGCCGCGTCGTCCGCCGTCCACGGAGCGGGCGCGTTCTGGGCGTCCGCCGTGACGTAGAGGACCACCGTGTCGTCCGCGAGCGCGGCCATCAGCACCTCCGGCAGCGGCAGGCCCTGGTCGACGCGGGCGGTCGCCATCTGGCGGAGGGCCCGGTCGAGCAGGTCCGACCGCAGCGGCTCCGCGGCGAGGCGCAGCCACTCGTCCTCGGCCCGGGGATCGCCGAACGGGCCGCGCCGGGCGGACAGCGCGACGAGCAGGCCCGCGAGGACCAGTCCGCCGCCCAACGCCGCCC
>JAUPKQ010000080.1 GCA_030837345.1 Actinomycetota bacterium
CCGGCGACGTCCTCAGGCCGGCCGGTGACGCGACGGACGAGACGCCACAGCCGGGATCCGAGACCGACGATGCCGCCCGGCTCGACGAGGGTGACGAGAACGATCAGCGTTCCGTAGATCAGCAGGTCGAGGGACCGGCCGCTGCTCGACCACGCGGTCCGGGTGTACTCCTGGAGGAAGATCAGGGCCCAGGCGCCGAGCAGGGGCCCGGCGAGGGTGCCGACACCGCCGAGGACTGCGATCAGCGCGATCTGCACGGACAGGTTGAGCCCGATCACCGAGGAGGGGTCGACGATCCCGACGTACAGGGCGAAGTAGCTGCCGGCGAGGGCGGCGAGGACCCCGGACGCCGACGTCATAATCATCTTGACCCGGAGGACGGGGACGCCGATCGCCGCGGCGGCCTCCTGGTCGTCCCGGACCGCCTTGGCGTAGACGCCGAGCCTGCCGCGCAGCAGGACCGCCGAGGCGGACCAGGCGCACGCGAACATGGCGAGCGCGACGAAGTAGTACGGCACCTTGTCCCGCGGTGACCAGGTCAGCGAGGCGAGACCGGTGCCTTCCGGGATCGGCAGCTCCAGGCCGGTCGCCCGGCCCAGCCACTCGGTGTTCGTCACGACGATCATCACGATCTGGGTGACCGCGATGGTGGCGATCGAGAAGTAGTGGTTGCGGAGCCGGAACGTCGGCCACCCGACGAGCAGCGCCGCGATCCCGGCGAGGACCATCCCGACAGGGATCGTCGCCCACGGCGACCAGCCGTGAATCACCAGGTAGGCGGTGGCGTACGCCCCCGTGCCGAAGAACATCGCGTGCCCGAAGGACACCTGACCGGTGTACCCGCCGAGCAGGTTCCACCCGACGGCGGCGGTGGCGAAGACGAGGGCGAGGATCCCGATGTTCTGGGCGAAGACGCTCGTCACCACGAAGGGATAGACGACGAGCACGACGGCGACGACGGCGACACCGACCGGTCTGGCGTCGGGTCGGCGGCGCGCGGGCCGGGTGGTCACCGGGGCGGGCGGGGACTCCGTCTGGGTCACGGTCACCTGGTCCCCACCAATCCCTGCGGCCTGACGATGACGACCACGAGGAAGAGCAGCATCGCCGCCGCCAGGGTGTAGTTGGCGGCGTAGATGCCGACCACACCCTGGACGACGCCGAGGCCGAGACCCGCGGCGGCGGCACCACCGATGCTGCCGAACCCGCCGAGGGCGACGACGACGAACGAGATGAGCCCGAGCGTCACCCCTGACTCCGGGGATGCCAGGTAGGAGTTCATCAGCAGGGCACCGGCCACGCCCGTGGTCGCCCCGGCGATCACCCAGGCGAGCGAGAACAGCTTCTCGACGTCCAGACCTTGCAACGCCGCGGCGGCCCGGTCCTCCCCGACCGCGCGCAGCGCCGTGCCGGTCTCGGTCCGGTCGACGAACCAGCTGACGGCGACGGTGCAGGCGACGGCGCCGATCGCGGTGAGCAACTGCGGCCCCCCGATGATGACGCCGCCGACCTCGAACCGGACGTTCTCCGACCAGGAGCCGGTCACCTTCCGGGTGTCCGGGCTGAAGGCGAACTGCGCCGCCCCCCGCAGCAGGACCATGAACCCGAAGGTGGCGACCACCTGGTTGAGCGGGGGCCCGTCGAGCACCCGGGCGATCGCTCCCCGGTACACCGCAAGACCCAGCAGCCCGATGACGACCCCCGCGATCGGGAAGGAGACCATGGGGTCCAGGCCGCACAGGGACCAGGCGAAGAACCCGGCGTACATGCCGAGCATGAGGAACTCGCCATGGGCGAAGTTCACGACATCCATCACCCCGAAGACCAGGGTCAGGCCGACCGCTGCCAGGGCGAAGACCGCCCCGAGCAAGACGCCGTTCACCAGCGCCTGTGGGAGTTCCGACATGCTCAGCTCACCCGGCCGTCGCCGTCCGGAACGGCCAGATCGCCTGCGTCGTCGCGACGTCCGCGGGGAAGACGACCTTGTACTCGCCGTTCTTCATCTGCTCGACGACGCCGGACGCACCGGTGTTCTGGTGCTTGTCGTCGAACTTGACACGGGTCCACGGCATGATCGTCTTGTCGCCGGGGACGTCGGTCGCGATCAGCGCCTGCTTGATCTTCTCGGGCTCGGTCGACTTCGCGGTGTCGATCGCCTGGAACAAGGTCAGCGCGGCGGTGAAGCTGCGGGCCGAGTTCTCGGTCATCGGCTGGTTGTACTTCTTCTGGAAGAGCTCCGCGACGGCCTTGGCGGACGGCCGGGCCTGAGCGATCTCCTGCGACCACGAGGCGCGGGTCATCATGCCCTCGGCGTCGGCGCCGGACCCCTTGATGAAGGCGGGGTCGACGAACCCGGCTCCGTAGGCGAGCACGGACGACGGGTACCAGTTGAGCTGCTTGAGGGTGCTGACGAACTTCGCCGCCGGGTCGGTGTAGCTCAGCACGAACACGATGTCCGGCTTGGCGACACGCAACTGCTGGACCTGCGAGGTGAGGTCCGTCGCCGTGGTGTCGTAGGAGACGTCGGCGACGACGTCGTACCCGCGCTCGGTCGCCAGCTGGGTGGTGATCTTCGCGCCGTTGTTCCCGTAGTCCTCGTTGCCGTGGAAGATCGCGACCCGCTGGGCGGGCTTGCCCGCCTTGCGCTGGGCGTCGACGAAGTCGAAGAAGGTCCGGGCGAAGGTCGCGTCGCTCGGGCCGGTGCGGAAGAACCAGTTGAGACCGCGCTCGGTCAGCTCGGTGCTGGACGACGCTCCGTTGACGAACGGGACGCCGAGCCGCTCGGCGCGCTGGCTCGCCGCCTTGGTCACCGCCGACTGGTAGGCGCCGATCAGGGCGACGGCCTTGCCGCCCGTGACGGCCTGGTCGGCGCTGGCGGCACCCTTCTGCGGGTCGCCCTGGGTGTCGACCGAGGTCAGTTCGACCTTGCGTCCCCCCAGGCCGGTCAGCCCGGTGCCCTTGGCGAGGCCGAGGTCGATGTCGGGGTAGTCGCCGTTGACGACCTCGGTCGCGAGCTCGACACCGTGCAGCGTGTCAAGCCCCTGGGTCCCGTTCGAACCCGACAACGGGTAGAGGGCCGCGACCTTGACCGTCGCTCCCCCACCGCTGTCTCCGGAACCACCCGCGCCCGCACCGGAGCTCGAGGTGCAGCCGGCCAGCGAGAGCACGATGACACCAGCGACGGCGGCGGCGGGGGTCCCCCGACGGATCACCGACCGCAGGCGGTCCGTTGCCGGGTCACCGGGACGTCCGGGACGTCCGGGACATGTGGGCATGAGTTCTCCTAGCGTTACCAGTAGTTACTAATGGGGCGAACCATGACATCGTTCGGAGAAGCTAGAGGATTGTCGATCGACGAGACAAGTCGCTTGCTCACTTACAGTCAATCCTGTGTGGTAAATGACGACGAACCCCCGATGTTTCGGTCACAAGATGTGGACGAATGCGGACTTCACGGCTCACATCGTGACCCAGGCGTGACCAAGGGGAGTTCCCCCTCAGGACTCCCCCGAACACTCGACGAAGGGAGCGCGAACGCATGGGGACGAGGAGAAGGGCCACCGGACGACGGATCACCGTCATTGCCTGCCGGACCTATCTCGGCACCTGGATGGAGCCGAACCGCTTCCGCACGGCGAGCGTCGCCCTCGCCGTCGCCACCACCGCGACCGGTGCGGCCGTGGGCGCGGTGATCGCCCTGCCCGGCGGCACGCCGCTGGGCACCGGCGCGAACCTCGGCATCCTGGTGACGACCGGAGTGACCTCCCTGATGCTGGCGACCATGTTGGTGATCATGCTGACGGCGCGGCGCTCCGGGCGTTCCCCCGACGATC
>JAUPKQ010000081.1 GCA_030837345.1 Actinomycetota bacterium
GACCCTGACCGCCCCCTTGCTCCGAGCGGCCTTGGCTGGCGCGGCCTTGCTCGGAGCGGCCTTGCTCGGAGCGGCCTTGACCGGCGTGGCCTTGACCGACGTGGCCTTGACCGGGGCGAACTGGCCGGGGACGACCGGGCCCGGAGCGATCCGGCCCGGGGCGACGCGGGCGGCGGGGACAGCGGGCACGGCAGGGGCAGGGGCGGGTGGACGACCGTCGTGAGCCGGGGCGTCCGGGGACCCCGCGGCCGACGGCGCCATCACGAGGTATGCCTGCGCGGCCAGAACGACCACGACCGCGGCCCACTGTCCGCGTGAGACGGGGGTGCCGTAGTGGAGACGGTCCAGGAGGACGACGCCCACCTGGAGGAGTACCACCCACCCCAGCGTGACCGACGCGAGCTCGGCGTACCGCAGGCTGGAGGCGTAGACCCAGAACAACAGAATGAACAGCACCACCCCCGCCGCCGCGAACGGCAGGGAGCGCCGCAGGACCGCTTCCTTGGCCGCGTACGCCCCACCGAGATCGAGCAGTGCCAAGGTGGTCATGGCGAGGGCCGCGACAGTCGTGTCGGGCCAGGAGCTGGGGAAGGTGATAAGCACAGGGGATCTGATCTCCGGTCGGCAGTTCCGGTCGGTGAGGACTCCATTCCACCGTGACCGGGGTAGTGCGGGGCCGAAATCAATGCCCTGAATTCGGACGAATGTTCCACCCCGATTGCCGGGACCGTCACCCCCCAGAAAGGGGTCAGAGGTTCGTCCGCGGCACTCCGAACAGGCGAGGGGTAGCTGCGGCGTACTCGACATAGGCCACGCCGAAACGCTCCCGAAGATGCCGTTCCTCGACATTCGCCTTGAGGTGGAGAACCCCGGCGAGCAGGGCGAAGGCGGCCAGCGGCTCCGGCCGACGGCGCAGGACGGCGAGCGCGGCCCCTAGGAGGAGCCCCCCGGCGTACACCGGGTGGCGGCTCGCCGAGAACGGCCCGGTCGTGTACAACCGCGCGTCCTCGCCCGGCTCGACGAACGGCGTGAGGTCACGACCGAGGAAACGGACACCCTCCTCAGCGACCGTCGCTCCGGCCAGCCCGACGAGCGCGGCGAGCGCGGCGACGGGACGCGGAAGCGCCCACCTCGGGTGGCCGGGCCAGGCGAGACCGGCCATCGCCACGCCCTGGGCCGCCAGGAGGGCCTGGCCGTAGCGATCGGGCCGTCCCGGGGTCCGCCGTCCCGGGGTCCGCCGCCCCGGGGAGGACGCCGTGCGCTGATCCCGGCGCCGGTCCGGGCTCGACTCTTCTCCGGGCAGCATGTGCCCACCCTGGCACGCCGAGCCTCCAGGGTCGACCATGGGGCCATGAGCGAACCCGGATCGGACGACGTCACGACGGCTCCCGGAACCAGCCGGGTCTTCGGGGGAGAGCCCGGCACGGACCAGGCCTTCCGGATCGAGCACGACACGATGGGTGAGGTCCGGG
Organism: Actinomycetota bacterium; assembly: GCA_030837345.1. Lineage (GTDB taxonomy): Bacteria > Actinomycetota > Actinomycetes > Actinomycetales > Kineosporiaceae > JAUPKQ01. Next base: position 1,473 of record JAUPKQ010000081.1, read on the forward strand.
TGCCCTCGACGGCCCTGTACGCGGCCCAGACCCAGCGGGCCGTCGAGAACTTCCCAATCAGCGGCGTCCCGGTCGAGCGGGAGGTGATCGCCGCCCTCGTCGCCGTCAAGAGGGCCGCCGCGGGCACGAACGCGGCACTGGGGGTCTTGGGGACGGACGTCGCCGAGGCGATCGCTGAGGCCGCCGACGACGTCCTGGAGGCCCTCGCCCGCGGGGACCTGAGCGACCAGTTCCCCGTCGACGTCTTCCAGACCGGATCGGGAACCTCGACGAACATGAACGTCAACGAGGTGCTCTCGACCCTCGCCACGGCGAGACTCGGGCGGACGGTCCATCCGAACGACGAGGTCAACGCCTCGCAGTCGAGCAACGACACCTTCCCGACCGCCGTGCACCTCGCGGCGTCGTCGTCCGTGATCGGCCTGCTGCGGCCCGCTCTCGACCATCTGGCGTCGGTCCTGGAGACCCGCGCCGCCGACTGCGCCCACGTCGTGAAACCTGGCCGCACCCATCTGATGGATGCCACCCCGATCACCCTCGGTCAGGAGCTCGGTGGCTACGCGGCGGCGGTGCGGCACGGCATCGAACGGGTGGACGGCGCCCTCCCCCGGGTCCTGGAGGTTCCGCTCGGGGGGACGGCGGTGGGGACCGGCATCAACACGCCTCCCGGTTTCACCTCGGGGGTGCTCCAGAGCCTGCGGATGAGCACCGGCCTGGAGGTCCGTGAGGCGAGGAACCACTTCGAGGCGCAGGGTGCCCGGGACGCCCTCGTCGAGCTGTCGGGTGTCCTCCGCACGATCGCCGTCGGACTGACGAAGATCTGCAACGACCTGCGGTGGATGGGCTCGGGGCCGATGACCGGGCTCGCGGAGATCCACCTGCCCGATCTGCAACCGGGGTCCTCGATCATGCCGGGCAAGGTCAACCCGGTCGTGCCGGAGGCCGTGCTCCAGGTCTGCGCCCAGGTCGTCGGCCACGACGCGACAGTCACCTGGGCGGGCGCCTCGGGAACGTTCGAACTCAACGTCATGGTGCCGGTGATGTCCCGGGCCGTCCTCGAGTCGGTCAGGTTGCTGTCGTCAGCGGCCCGGCTTCTCGCCGACCGTTGCGTCGCCGGGCTCCGGCCGGACGTCGAGCGGGCCCGGGCGCTCGCGGAGTCCTCCCCGGCGATCGTCACCCCGCTCAACCGGGTGGTCGGCTACGAGACGGCTGCCCGCATCGCGAAGCACGCCGTCGCCCACCGGGTGACGATCCACGAGGCCGCCCGCGCCGTCGGTGTCCCGCTGGACGACGAGGAACTCAGCCGGCTGCTCGACGTCCGGTCGATGACGGCTCCCCGACGACAGGCCTGACCCCGGTGCTCCGGACGGATCAGTACCAGCCGACGGACTCGCTGTGGGCCCAGGCCCCGCAGGGGGTGCCGTAGCGGCCCTCGATGTAGTTCAGGCCCCACTTCATCTGAGTGATGGGGTTGGTCCGCCAGTCGGAGCCGAAGGAACTCATCTTGTTGCCCGGAAGGGCCTGGGCGATCCCGTAGGCGCCGGAGGACTGGTTGACGGCCCGGTAGTTCCACTGGCTCTCGCGCGTCCACAGCTGGTTGAGGCACTGGAACTGGGACTTGTCCCATCCCTGTTCCTCGATGAGGCTGGCCGCGTACGCCCGGGGGTTGCGGGCGACCTCGCGGGTCACCCTCGCGAGTTCGGCCTTGCGCCGGGCGTCCATCGCGGCGTCCTGCTGGAATGCGAGGTCGCGGATCGCGCTGCCCGCCGCCGTGCTCGCCGCGAACGCGGAGTCCTTGCGCTGATCGGCGATCTCCTGGCGGAGGAGCCGCTCGCGCTGGACGAGCTTGCGGGCGAGCTCACCCTGGGGGGTGACCGGCGGCGCCTCGACCTTGGGGGTGATCGCGTGGGCGAAGCCGAGGCCGTCGGAAGGGCGCACTTTGTCGTCATCGAGACCGAGCGCCCCGAGGGCCTGCGGATTGATGCTCGACACGACCCCGAGCGCGGTGACGACGAGGATGCCGCCCTTGGCCAGGCGACGGGCGGCGAGGCCCGCGGTGGAGCCCCCGACACGCTCCCGGTTCCGAAGCTCCCGGCGCGTGCGCGATCGCGACCCCGGGCCGGGTTTGGCCTCGGTGAGCAGCCCGGCGGCCTGTTCGGGGGCCAGACCGGCGCGCACGGCGCGCTGGAAGACGTCGACTGAGACCGGCGGCGGCGGGTCGTCCGACGTCACCCACTTCGCGAGACTCGACTCGGAGACGAACGGACGAGCGAGCTCGCCGGTGCGCATCAGGTCGTCGACGCCCGACATGCCGATCAGGGTGTCGTTCGCCCCGTCGCACCCGAGTGCCCCTGTGCGACGCCCGGCGACGACAGGGGGCAGCGGGAGCTGGCGGGGACGCCCGTTCACGCCACCGGAACGAGGAACCGGCAGACCACCTCGCCTGCTGCGCCGGGAGGGGAAGACACGGGAACTCTTCCCCGTGGGCTCGTCGGAGTGCGGTCCCCTCGGATCGAGGACGATCGGGGTGAATCCGACGAGCGGCTCCCGCTTGTCATCCATGATCTCGCCGAGATCGAGGGACCCGCTGAGCAAGGCGGTGTGTTCGGGACTGCCGATCGCGGGGAGATCGTGCGGAGCGTTGTGTCGTACCGACATCTGCAACCCGCGCAGAGGGGTGGGGTGACGGGAGGTCGCCCCGGCATCACCGGCAGGACCGACCGGAGCAGTCATCACGGCAACCGCACCGTCGCCGTCGACCGCCCGGGGCGCCTGTGATCTATCGGCACCCTGCCCCGCATGACGCCCCACGTTGCCCCTATCTCACCGGACCCATGTGGCCACCGAACGCCTGACCCCGAATTCAGCCGTCCGGAGAAAACCGGTTGCCGAATCGATGCCAAACCTTCGCGCGCCTCCCTGTGCCGGGTCCACACCTCGGTTCCACCTCAAACGCCGCTGCGTGACCAACCCCAGGGAATGACTACTCTCCGTATACCAATGTGGCGAAGCTCACAATCGTCAATGTGACGGAGAGTAGATCAGACATGTCTCATGGTCGCATGTTCGTCACAAGGCGTGGCCGGTGCGAACAGTTGCTCCGGCTGGCACCAAGGTGACGATTCCCGCTAACCACCATCCCTGTCCGATTATTCCGATCCCCTGGTCAGAGCTCCCCCACCGCGGTCACTCAGGGTTCCAGCCCTTCGAGCATCTCGGTGACGAGAGCCGCCACCGGTGATCGCTCCGAGCGTGTGAGCGTCACGTGCGCGAACAGGGGGTGCCCCTTGAGAGCCTCGATCACCACGGCGACCCCGTCGTGACGGCCCACCCGCAGGTTGTCCCGCTGGGCGACGTCGTGCGTCAGGATGACCCGGCTGTTCTGGCCGATCCGCGACAGGACCGTCAGCAGGACGTTGCGCTCCAGGGACTGTGCCTCGTCGACGACGACGAAGGCGTCGTGCAGGGAACGGCCCCTCACATGCGTCAGGGGCAGCACCTCGAGCATCCCCCGGTCGAGGACCTCCTCGACGACCTCCTGGCTCACGAGGGCCCCGAGGGTGTCGAAGACGGCCTGCGCCCAGGGATTCATCTTCTCGGCCTCAGACCCCGGCAGGAACCCGAGATCCTGGCCACCGACCGCGTACAGCGGGCGGAACACGACGACCTTGCGGTGCTGACGTCGTTCGAGCACCGCCTCCAGCCCCGCGCAGAGCGCGAGCGCCGATTTGCCGGTGCCCGCCCGGCCACCGAGCGACAGGATGCCGATGTCCGCGTCGAGGAGGAGGTCGACGGCGATGCGCTGCTCGGCGCTGCGTCCGTGGACGCCGAACACGTCACGGTCCCCGCGGACGAGACGGACGCCCTTGTCGGGCATCACCCGGCCCAGGGCCGACCCGCGCGGAGACATGAGGACGAGACCCGTGTGACAGGGCAGTTCCGCGGCCTCGGGGAGGGCGAGGGCCTGCTCGGCGTAGAGGGTCGCCATCGCGTCGGAGCCGATCTCCAGCTCCGCCATGCCCGTCCAGCCGCTGTCCACCACCCCGGCGACCCGGTACTCCTCGGCGTCCAGACCCACCGCGGACGCCTTGACCCGCATCGGGAGGTCCTTGCTGACGACCGTCACGTGGCGGCCTTCGGCGGCGAGGCTACGGGCGACGGCCAGGATGCGGCTGTCGTTGTCCCCCAGGCGGAAGCCGGGAGGCAGGACGGCGGGGTCGGCGTGGTTCAGCTCGACCCGCAGGGTCCCGCCGCTGTCGCCGATCGGCAACGCCGTGTCCAGACGGCCGAAACGGACACGGAGGTCGTCCAGCCAGCGCAGGGCCTGACGGGCGAAGTATCCGAGTTCAGGATGGTGCCGCTTGGCCTCCAGCTCGGTGATGACGACGACCGGCAGGACGACCTCGTGCTCCGCGAAACGCATGGCGGCACGGGGGTCGGACAACAGCACGGAGGTGTCAAGGACGAACGAGCGACGTGGCTCGCCGGGGGTGCCTTTCCCTGAGGTGCGTGGATCACTGACCACTGCGACTCCCCTCGACGGCGCCGGTGACAACGACGATAGGGGGCGCCCCCAGGGAGCGATACGGGCGAAGTGCGCTGGCTTGAACGATTCAGGATTGACCTGGCACTTCACCACGCGTCATTCAGCCACTACCAGGAGCCATAGTCCCGGTTCAGGAAGGCGCCGGGGGACGGAGGAACACAGTCGTCGTCCGGCGTCCAGTCCCTGTGAGTCTTCGCACGTCAGGGCCCGTGACAGGTCAGGCGCCGTAACGCCGGTGGCGTTCCGCGTAGGAGCGAAGGGCCCGCAGGAAGTCGACCTTCCGGAAGTCCGGCCAGAGCGCCTCACAGAAGTAGAACTCGCTGTGCGCGCTCTGCCAGAGAAGAAAACCCGAGAGCCTCTGCTCACCCGAGGTCCGGATCACGAGGTCGGGGTCCGGCTGGCCACGGGTGTAGAGGTGCTCGGCGATGTGCTCGACGTCGATGACCTCCGCGAGTTCCTCGATCGAGGTCCCCCGGGCCGCATGTTCCTGAAGCAGGGAACGGACGGAATCGGCGATCTCACGCCGTCCGCCGTACCCCACGGCGACGTTGACGTGCAGGCCCGTGACGTCGCGCGTGGCCTGCTCGTGCTCCTTGAGGCTGCGGGCCAGGTCCGTGGGCAGCAGGTCGAGCGACCCCACCGGGTGGACGCGCCAGCGGCGTCTGGCGGCGATCCGGCCGACCAGGTCCTCGATGATCGTGTACAGGGCGGACAACTCCTCCGACGGACGCGACAGGTTGTCCGTCGAGAGAAGCCACAGCGTCACGACCTCGACGCCGGTCTCCTCGCACCACCCGAGGAACTCGATCACATTGTCGGCACCGGCCCGGTGCCCCGCGCTCGTGTCGGCACCACACTGCCTGGCCCACCGGCGATTGCCGTCGACCAGGACCCCGACATGACGTGGGACCGCCTCCCGGTCCAGCCTGGCGCTGAGGCGGCGTTCATAGGCGTCGTAAAGAAGCTCCCGTAGCCACATCCGACGACCTCTTCCACAACGCGCCCGCACGACCGCCCCGTACGGTACCCCTTAATTCAGAGGCGAAGAACCTAACCTACGCTTCCGTAGGTTACGGGTGCGTAGGCTAAGCTCCGACCATGGACACCAGCAGTGCCATCGCGAGCGTCGTGAAACCGAAGCTCCGGGGATGGCTGCACGCCGGTACCTTCCCGGTCTCGGTGGTGGCGGGGATCGTGCTCATCGTCCTGGCCCCGCCCGGACGTGCCCGCCTGGCGGTGACCATCTTCGCGATCAGTGCCGCCCTGCTCTTCGGCGTCAGCGCCCTCTACCACACCGGTCACTGGTCACCGAGGGCCGCCTCCGTGCTCCAGCGGATGGACCACGCCAACATCTTTTTGATCATCGCCGGCACCTACACGCCGTTCACGGTCCTGTTACTCCCCAGCGGTCCCGCCCAGACCCTGTTGTGGATCATCTGGTCCGGCGCCATCGCGGGAGTCGCGTTCCGCGTGCTGTGGGTCGGCGCTCCCCGCTGGCTCTACGTGCCCGTCTACGTCGCCCTGGGGTGGGTCGCGGTCGCCTACATCCCCGACTTCCTGCGCACAGGTGGACCCGCCGTGCTCGCCCTGGTGATCACGGGAGGTGCCCTCTACACGGCGGGGGGCGTGGTCTACGGGATCAAACGCCCGAACCCGAGCCCGAACTGGTTCGGTTTCCACGAGGTCTTCCACGCCCTGACGGTCGCCGCGTTCATCGCGCACTCGATCGGGATCTGGCTGGCGGTCTACGCCACGCCCTCCGCCTGACCACCGTGAAGGTCCCCCGGCGCCGTCCGGGCGGTGCGGCGCAGCCGTCGCGGGTCAGCGACGCCGGGCGGCCTTGGCGTGGTACATCTCCGCGTCGGCACGCTTGATCAGTTCGTCGACCCCCACCCCCTGGCGTCGCGGATCCGCGAGGACCGCTCCGAGGCTGGCGGACGGGTGGATCTCGATGACCTCGGCCCAGACCGGCTCGGACAGCATCGTCGAGGCCCGCGTGAAGAACTGCTCCGGGGACCATTCGGCCGTAAGACCCGTCAGAACGAGGATGAACTCGTCCCCGGCGAGACGTGCCGCGAGATCCCCGTGGCGCACCAGCCGGCCAAGACGCATGGCGGTCTCCTTGAGCACGATGTCCCCCACCGCATGCCCGAAGGAGTCGTTGATCTCCTTGAACCGATCGAGGTCGACGAACACCACACCGACCCGTTCCTCGGGACGGCAGGAGGCGAGCGCCTCGCGGAGGTGCTGGTGCACGAGCACCCGGTTGGGCAGGTCGGTCAGCGCGTCGTGGGTCGCCGAGTACATCGCCTCGTCACGGGTCCGGGCGAGCTGGCGGATCGCCCGCTCCTCGTTGGACACATCGCGCCAGGTGATCGTCATGCGTTCCTCGCCGACGGGCGCGACGGTCTTGTCCCAGGCCTTCACCCAGGTCCCGTCCTTGTCGTGGAGCTGCACCCGATGGGTCTGGGGCTCCTTCGTCACGGCGGCCACGAGGATCCGCTCCCACAGCCCGGTCTCCTCGGCCTCGGGGAAGACGTCGCGCAGCTCCTGGCCGATCATGTCCTCGGCGGTCAGCCCGAGAGAGTCACCGGCGGCGGTATTCGCGTGGACGACCCGCATGCCCATCAGTTCGCCCCACTCATCCCATTCCAGGGCGTACACCGCGAAGGCGTCGCTCGTCGCGTCAAGCGCGGTCTGCAAGGTGACCCGCATCTCAGCGGTCTCCTCGTAGGCGCGGTTGAGCAGGTCCTGGGCATTGATCCGCTCGGTGACGTTCCGCCACGAACAGAGCAGGGTCTCGCCGTCCAGCCGCGCGAGGAAACCCTCGTAGACGCGCCGGTTCTCCCCGTCGTCCAGACACACCTGGGTGGGGACGCTCATCTCGGAGTCGAGGGCGAGGGTGGCGAGCCGGAGGAACTCCTCCCCCTGCCATCCCCTCAGGCTCGCGCCGACCTCGAGGTCGAGGATCTCGCTCTCCGACCGGCTCATGTCCCGCAGGCCTGCCGGATTGATCCGCCGCGCGTGGAGGGCCACGACCTCGCCCTCGTCGTTACGGTCTGCGACCAGGATCGACCAGCCGTCGGGGCTGACGTCGAACGCCCGCCTCAGCATCCGCTCGCTCTCGGAGAGCGCGGACTCGATCCGTACCTGTTCGTCGATGTCCCGGAAGGTGGCGTAGAAGAACGGCGTCTGGTTGAACGGCTGACGCGCGGTGACCTTGGCCTGGAACCAGCGCAGCGAGCCGTTCGCCGCCCGGAGCCTCATCCGGTAGCTGACCGACTCCCCCGGCTCGGGGAGGGACGGCGTCTGCGCGAGGTCGTCGGGGACGGCGAGCTCGGTGAGAGCCCGCCCGGCCAGGGACCGGGGATCAATGCCGAGAAGCTGTTCCACCGAGGGGGACGCCCACTCGATCCGGTCCTCACGGTGGACGATCACGAGGTCGGCACCGTGGTCGGCGGGGATCCGGTAGTAGTCACCACCGGGCTGGAGCGCCTCGTCGAACCTGCCGAGCTGCCTCCCGGACAGGGCCGCGGTGACGGTGGCGAGATGGACGGGCTCCGCTTCGTCACTGGACGCCTCGTTGAGGGACACCTGGAGGAGCAGCTCCCGTTCCCCGTCGTACCACCGCACCAGCTGCGGGGACGGCGCTGACGCACTGGTGTCGAGCCCCTCGAAGGAGACGCCGGGCAGGATCGGATCGGCCAGTCCGAGCAGGGTGCACAGGCGGACGTTCGCCCGGAGGATCCTCCGGTCACCGGCGACGACGGCGACCCCCGCGGGGAGCCGGTCATAGGCCTCCCAGAGAGCAGCCTCCGATGCGGCCGGGCGGGTCCCGGAGAACCCGGCTTGCGGCGTTCGCACCTGGTCTCCTCTCGCGGCTCCCTCCGACTCCTTGGTTCTCGGCGAACCGGAGCCTCGTCTTGAGGGAAGAACGGGGACCACAGGGAGTGACGCAGGACACAGCGAAAGTGATCAGAGACGCGGGCTGCGTGCGGGTCATACCTCCGCGAGGCTGCGCAGCCCGGTGAAGAGATCGTCCTCCGGCACCGAGGCGGGGACCAGAGACCGGACGAGCTCGAAGTCCTCCCACGGCCAGACCGCACGCTGCACGTCATGCGGGATCATAAAGAAGCCGTTCTCGGGGTCGATCTGGGTCGCATGAGCCCGAAGGGCCCGTTCCCGGACCTCCAAGAAGTCCGTGACGTCCACCTGGGTGGTGATATTGATCTCTCTCTCGGTCCCCCAGCGTTCCAGCCACTCCGCGAAGGGCGAGGGGTGGCCCGCGGCGAGCAGGCCCGCGTGCAGCGCCTCGACCTTCGCCCGGCTGAACCCCCGGTCGTAGTAGAGCTTCAGGGGCTGCCAGGGATCACCATGACCGGGGTAACGCTCCGGGTCGCCGGCCGCCTCGAACGCCTCGACGGAGACCTTGTGGCTCATGATGTGGTCGGGGTGCGGGTACCCGCCGTTCTCGTCATACGTGATCATCACGTGGGGGCGGAACCGGCGGACCAGCGCGACGAGCGGCTCGGCCGCGACCTCCAGGGGTTCGAGCGCGAAGCATCCCGGAGGCAGCGGCGGGAGAGGGTCGCCCTCCGGCAGCCCGGAGTCGACGAACCCCAGCCACTGATGGTCCACGCCGAGCTCGGCGACCGCCTGCGCCATCTCCTGCCGCCGGAACTCGGCGATGTCCCGGATGAGGCGGGGGTCGTCCCTGAGGGCGGGGTTGAGGACGTCGCCCCTCTCACCCCCCGTACACGTGACGACGAGGACGTGGACGCCTTCAGCGACGTAGCGCGCCATCGTGCCGGCGCCCTTGCTCGACTCGTCGTCAGGGTGGGCGTGAACGGCCATCAACCGCAAGCGCTCGGCCACGGACTCCTCCTGGGCGGTGAACGGTGCATCCATCGGGCGGTGTACGGAGGCCGGCACCCGGCGGACCGGCACGTGAGCGACAATCACGGTTGACGGGTCATCTATTCCGCCCACCCGATCCGTCCGCTCCCGCCGGGCCGTCCGCTCCCGCCGGGCCGCCGTCCTCGCCTGCTCCTCCGGCCGGCCGGACGTTCAGATCCACCGCCACCGTGCCGACCTTCGAGGAGGCGTCCTCGGGCCGGATCCGGGCGTGCGCAGCGCACTGGACGTCCGGTCGGCCGGAGGTTCCGGCGAATCGCCCGGTCGGCGGCCCTTGCCCGGTGACACCGCCTTGATAGGCTCATGCATTCGCCTGCGACTGATGGTCTCGCGGCTTCGTGGGACCCGGCAGGGTTCCACGTGCCAGGACGACCACAGGTGCGCACCGATCCGCGACGGTCACGTCGCGACGAACGACAGGAGTGGGGCGTGACGGAGACCACGAGTGTGCCCTGGCTGACCCAGGAGGCGTACGACCGGCTCAAGACGGAGCTGGACTACTTGTCAGGAGAAGGTCGCTCCGCCATCGCGAAGAAGATCGAGGAGGCTCGGCTGGAGGGCGACCTCCGCGAGAACGGCGGATACCACGCGGCCAAGGAAGAGCAAGGCAAGCAGGAGGCCCGCATCCGTCAGCTGCGCCAGCTGCTGGAGACCGCCCAGGTCGGAGAGGCCCCCAAGGACTCCGACGGGACGGTCGCGCCGGGCATGGTAGTCACCGTCGAACTCGCCGGCGAGGAGGAGACCTTCCTCCTCGGCAGCCGCGAGGTCGCGGGCGGCACCGATCTCGACGTGTACAGCGAGAAGAGCCCTCTCGGCGCGGCGATCGTCGGTCACAAGGTCGGCGATGCCGTCTCCTACAAGGCCCCCACCGGGCGAGAGATCCCGGTCAAGGTCATCAGCGCCCACCCCTTCCAAGGGTGATCGTTCCCTCGCGGGAGCCGATACCGCCTGGGCGGTATCGGCTCGTGCCCGCTGCCTATGTGCTGCTGCGCCGCCGCGGTGCCGGGGCGGGGACCGGGGCCGACGAGGTGATGCTCCAGCTCCGGTCGGGCACCGGTTTCCGGGACGGCTACTGGGCCGCCGGCGCGGCGGGGCACGTGGAGGCCGGTGAGTCCGCGCTCCGGGCGGCCTGCCGCGAGGCGGTCGAGGAGCTGGGAATCCGCATCGCCGAGGACGACCTCGTCCCGCTCAGCGTGCTTCACCGCACGCAGGGCACGGGGAAGGAGATCGACGAGCGGGTGGACTTCTTCTTCGAGTGCACCCGCTGGGAGGGCGACCCTCACCGGGCCGAGCCGGACAAGTCGGCCGAGCTGGGGTGGTTCGCCCTCGACGCCCTGCCCGAGCCCGTCGTCCCGCACGAACTGGCCGTGCTCACCGCCCTGCGGGGCGGCGGCCGACCACCAATGATCATGACTTTCGGTTTCCCCGGCTGACCGAACGGGGTCCGGGTGCGAGCGCCACCTCCGGCGTGCCGATGCTCCTACATCAGCAAAAGGCCACACGAACACATCCGCACCTTTGAGAGGTCGTTTGCCGTGATCCTGCTATATATGTTATGCACAACTACACAAAGTTGTATTATTGCTACCGCAGGTGAAGTATTGTGACGGTTTGATCTCAACCCAGGACTGACTCGCCGAAACTCCCTTCCGTATCCGGGCGGGCCGCTACTGTCGCTGATCGCGGTCGCCGCTCCGGTGGCACCGCGCCAACGGGGATCGAAGAAGAGAGGACGACGATGTCGTTCACCGAAGCTGTCAGCACGTGCTTCAGCAAATACGCGACCTTCTCGGGGCGGGCGAGGCGGTCGGAGTTCTGGTATTTCACGCTGTTCACCTGGCTGCTCCTGGCCGTCGGGACCATCGCCGACACGGTAGTCGGCACGAGCTTCATCACGGGCCTGGTGGCGCTTCCCATTTTCCTTCCCCTCCTGGGCGTCTCCGTGCGCCGGCTCCACGACACAGGCCGCTCCGGATGGTTCATCCTCCTCGACCTCATCCCCCTCATCGGGGGGCTCATCCTTCTCGTGTTCTACATCCAGGACACCAAGCCCGAGGGTGACACGTACGGCCCGTCGCCCAAGGCGCCCACGTACGCCTGACGGCCCTCCACGCGGGAACGCCCGGCCGGTGCCCACCGGTCGGGCGTTCCTGGCGAGGTCGCCGGGTGGGGTATCTGGGTTACGGGCAGGCGAACCCTTCATGGCGCCGCGACTCGAACCGTCTTGGTGTAATACGGTCGGTCCACCGGACAGGCCGTGGCTACGTCTACGAGCTGCATGGAGGGAGCAAGCGACCAGCGGTCTCACGAGATGCCGTGACAGGAGTGAGAAGGAAATGCACTTCGGCCAGAATTGAGCAACATTGGATCACCACCCGACGACCAGTAGGTACTCGAAGTTGTACGTGACTGAACCGTTCCGAGCAGCATTGTGATCACAATTGTCGCAGCCGGTGGCGGCCATTCTCAGCGAGTCCGACGGTCCTTCCTCACATCCGTCACCCAAGTTCTTAATGAGCCATTCCAAACGGTCCGTGACCTTGAGCGTCTACCCGGCCCGATCAAGAGGTTCGTGCCCCGGGACGAAGCGATGATCAAAGGACCGCGTCCCTTGATCACTCACCAGGGGCATCTCACCGGCGCCACCGCCGGGTGACCGACCCGCCGTCCCGGTGTTGAGGGATCAGCGTGTGCAGTTACTGTCGTCATCACGACGGTGATGGCACACGCTGATTACCTACGGTCTGCGAAACGGATTAGGACCTGGTCCCCAACTGTCGATCACCCGGCACCGCGATCGTGGGGACCGGCCCACCCCTGTCGATCAGGTCGGCTCGTCCCCGGATCCGGCACGCCCCCCAGAGGCGATCAATGTGGGCTCCTGGCAAACCCTAGCGACACCGGGGGCGTGCACCCCAGGCCCGGATTATCCTTTATGGGACGTATATCACGCCCGGCGAGCGTCGCTCCGGTACTCCCCGGCACCCAAGGTGCGCTACTGCCTGTGGCGGGCGAGCCGTCACGAACCCCAGCCTCCAGCCTCAGCGGGAGCCCTCCGAGTGTGCAGATGCAATCGCGATCACAGCCGGTGAGCAACGACGCTGAACTCACCCTTCCCCTGCTGCCGAGGATCTCTGCCGGAGGTGGGCGGCGACTCCTCAGCAGATCCGGGGGAGCTGTTCCCCGAGGGGAAGGTCGACGACGCGGGTCCCGCCGAGACCGGTCCGTGCGACGACGGTCCCCGGGTGCTCCTCGACGGCGGAGCCGACAATCGCGGCCCGCGTGCCCAGTGGGTGGGCGCGCATCGCCGCGAGGACGGCGTCCGCGTGTTCCGGCGGCACGAAGGCGACCAGTTTCCCCTCGTTCGCCACGAGCCAGGGGTCCAGGCCTAGGAAGGCGCACGCGTTGGCCACCTCCCCGGGAACGGGCACGGCGCTCTCGGTCACCGACACCCCGACGCCGGAGGCCTTCGCGATCTCGTTGAGCGAGGCGGAGAGGCCCCCGCGGGTGGGATCGCGCAGGACGTGAAGGTCGAGGGTCGCCGAGAGCATCGCGGCGACGAGGCCGTTCAGCGGGGCGCTGTCGGATCTCACCTCGGTCCCGAACTCCAGGCCCTCCCGCACGCTCATGACCGCCACCCCGTGGACGCCGATGTCGCCGCTGACGATGACGACGTCACCGGGCCGTGCCCGTTGCGGCCGGATGTCGACGCCCTCGGGCACGAGGCCGATCCCCGCGGTGTTGACGAACACGCCGTCCCCGTGACCGGCGTCGACAACCTTGGTGTCGCCGGTCACCACGGTCACCCCGGCCAGCCGCGCGGCGTCCCCGAGCGCCGTCGCGACGCGGGCGACGGTCTCGACGGGCGTTCCCTCCTCCAGGATGAAACCGCAGCTGAGGTAGGCGGCCTGCGCACCGCTCATCGCCAGGTCGTTGACCGTGCCGTTGACGGCGAGGTCACCGATCGACCCGCCGGGGAAGAACATCGGGCGGACGACGTACGAGTCCGTCGAGAAGGCGAGCCGGGCGCCGCCGAGCGAGACGACCGCGGAGTCCGCGAGCGAGGCCAGCACGCCGGCGCCCTCGCCGGTTCCCGCCGCCCCGCCCGTCACCCCGCGCGCCGCCCCGCTCGTGAAGGCGGGCACGAACAGGTTCTCCACGAGTTCGGCGGACAACTGCCCGCCGCCTCCGTGCCCCAGAACGAGCGTGGGCGAGTCCCGCAGGGGTACGGGACACGACCAGCTCCCGAGGTCAAGGGGCCCGTCAGCCGTACCGGTCACTGGATCATCCACCGCTTCGCACCTCTTCGACCCGGGCACCGCCGGTACGGCGGTACAGGTAGTACGCCGAGCACGCGCCTTCGCTGCTCACCATCGTCGCGCCGAGCGGCGTCCGGGGGGTGCAGACGGTTCCGAACGCCCCGCAACCGCTCGGTTTCAGCAGACCCTGCAGCACGTCACCGCTGCGGCACAAGGCCGACTCCGCGGTCCGGATGCCGGTGACGTCGAACCGGTGCTCGGCGTCGAATTCGCGGTACCGCTCCGACAGCCGCCACCCGGACGACGGGATGACGCCGATCCCCCGCCAGGCACGGTCCGTCACCTCGAACACGTCGGCGAGCATCGCCCTCGCCGCGGGGTTACCCTCGGCCGGGACGGCACGCGGGTAGGCGTTCTCGACCTCGTGGCGCCCGTCCTCCAACTGGCGCACGGTCCGCCGGATCCCCTCCAGAAGGTCCAGCGGCTCGAAACCGGTCACCACGATCGGTACACCGAACCGCTCGGCCAGGGGCGGGTACTCCGACGTTCCCATCACGCTGCACACATGCCCGGCGGCGAGGAATCCCTGGACCCGGCAGGCCGGCGACGTCATGATCGCCTCGATCGCCGGGGGAACCCGGACATGGGACACGAGCATCGAGAAGTTCTCAAGGCCGAGGAGCTTCGCCTGGTGGACCGTCATCGCGTTCGGCGGGGCCGTGGTCTCGAACCCGATGCCGAAGAAGACGACCTCCTTGCCGGGCTCGTCCTGGGCGATCCTCAACGCGTCGAGCGGCGAGTACACCACCCGGACGTCGCCGCCCTCGCCGCGCACCCGGAACAGGTCGCGCCCGCTGCCGGGCACCCGCAGCATGTCGCCGAACGAGCAGAAGACGACCCCGGGCCGCGACGCGATCTCCAGCGCCTTGTCGATGGTCTCCAAGGGCGTGACGCACACGGGACACCCCGGACCGTGGATCAGCTCGATCTCCGGTGGCAGGAGCTGGTCGATGCCGTGCCGGATGATCGAGTGGGTCTGGCCGCCGCACACCTCCATCAGCGCCCACGGCCGCGTCACCGTCGCGGCGATGTCGTCGAACAGACGGCGCGCCAGCGCGGGATCGCGGAACTCGTCGAGGTACTTCACGACGTGGTCTCCTCCGCCCGGTCTCCCACGTCACCGAATTCCTCCGCCAGGACCCCGAGCTTCTCGAACAGGGCGAGCGTCTCGATCGCCGACTCCTCGTCGAGTTTCTGGATCGCGAATCCGACGTGGACGATCGTGTAGTCGCCGACCTCGACCTCCGGCAGATAGGCCAGGCACACGTCCTTGACCACACCGCCGAAATCGACCTTGGCCATCCGCGTCATGTCACGTTCAGAGATTTCTATGACCTTTCCCGGCACCGCCAGGCACATGGTGGACCTCCTTCACTCGCCATGGGGTCTTGCCAGTCGCGAGGCACCGACCACGGCCTGCCCGAGAGCGAGGCCTCCGTCGCCCGGCGGCACGCGCCCGTGCCGCAGCACCTCCAGTCCACTCTCCCGCACACCCTGCGCGACGAGACTCACCAGCAGGCCGTTGCAGAACACGCCGCCGGACAGGGCGACGTGCCGCAGTCCCGTCTCCACCGCCGCCAGGCGTGCCGCGGCGACGAGGCCCGCGGCGAGGCCCCGGTGGAACCGCGCTGCCGTCACCTCCACCGGGACCCCGGCACGGACGTCGGCGGCGACGGCCCGTACGAGCACCCCGACGTCCCAGGTCCGGGGGTCCCCCGACTCCGACAGGGGCAGGTCGTGGGCGACGCCGTCCGCCCCGGACCTGATCACCGGCCCCGCCAGCGACTGGAGCTCGATCGCGGCCTGCGCCTCATACCCGACCTCGTGCCTGATCCCGGCCAGCGAGGCCACGGCGTCGAACAGCCGCCCCGCGCTGGACGTCGGGACGCAGGCGATCCCCGCGACCAGTTGCCGGGCGAGAACCCGCCGCTCGGCGTCCGGACAGGCCACGACCGGGGGGAGGTCGTCGTCCCAGGGCACGCCCGCGGCGTCGAGGTGCGCGAGCGCCATGCGGTACGGGCGGCGGACGGCGGCGTCCCCGCCCGGCAGCGGCACGTACGCCAGATGCGCCCAGCGGCGGAACCCGGTGTAGTCCGCGATCAGCAGTTCCCCGCCCCACACCGCGCCGTCGTCGCCGTACCCGGTGCCGTCGAGGGCCAGCCCGATCACCTGGGTGCCGGGCGGCAGCCCGTGCTCGGCCATCACCGCCGCGAGGTGGGCGTGGTGGTGCTGGACGGCGATCGTGGGCAGCCCCGATCCCTGGGCCCAGCGGGTCCCCCGGTACCCGGGGTGCCGGTCGTGGACGACGACGGCCGGCGTCACGGACACCAGTTCGCGAAGATGCCGGGTGGCCAGGTCGAAGGCCCGCGCGGTGGCGAGGTCACCGAGGTCACCGACATGCGCCGACAGCCAGGCGTACCGGCCCTGCGCCAGGCAGAAGGTGTTCTTCAGGTCGCCGCCGACGGCCAGCAGCGGCGGGGCCTCGACCGGCAGCGACACCGGCAGCGGGGCGTAGCCGCGCGACCGGCGGATCGGCAGCTCGGCCCTGTCGACGACCGTGACGACCGAGTCGTCGCACGGGACGTGGATCGCCCGGTCGTGGCCGAGCCAGGCGTCCGCGATCCCGCCGAGGCGACGGACGGCCTCGTCGTCGTCGGTCACGATCGGCTGACCGGCGAGGTTGCCGCTGGTGAGGACGAGCACCCTTGGTCCCGGCGGGTCCCCGGGCAGCCCGAGCAGGAGGTGGTGCAGGGCCGTCGGGGGCAGCATCACGCCGAGCTCGGCGTTCCCCGGCGCCACCTCCGGGGCGACGTCCGTCCCGGCGCGCCGGCGGACGAGGACGATCGGACGCCGGGTCGACGTCAGCAGGGCCGCCTCGACGTCGTCGACGTGGGCGATCGCCCGGGCGGCATCGAGATCGGCGACGAGAAGGGCGAACGGTTTGTCGCCGCGACGCTTTCGCTCCCGCAGCCGTGCGACGGCGACGGGATCCGTCGCGTCACAGGCGAGGTGGTAGCCGCCCAGACCCTTGACCGCGACGATCCGCCCGTCGGCGAGCAGGGCGCGCGCCCCGGCGAGGGCGTCCTCACGCCACCGGGACGGCGCCTCCGGGACGGTCGCCTCCGGGACGGTCGTCTCCGGGACGGTCAACCGCAGCACGGGCCCGCAGTCGTGACACGAGACCGGCTGGGCGTGGAACCTGCGGTCGGACGGATCCGTGTACTCCGCGCGGCAGCGGGCGCACATCGGGAAGGAGGCCATCGTCGTTCGGGGCCGGTCGTAGGGAAGCCCGGTGACGATGGTGAATCTCGGCCCGCAGGCGGTGCAGGTGATGAACGGGTGCCGGTACCGCCGGTCGGACGGATCGGTGAACTCGGCGAGACACCGGGCGCAGGTGGCGACGTCCGGGGGCACGAGGGTCCGCCCCCCGCCCGGCCCCGACGCCGCGATGGTGAACCCGGTGAGGGGTCGCACGGGCAGATCGGTCCACCCGACGTCCTCGACGGCCGAGAGCGGCGGTGCGTCGTCCCGCACCCGGCGGCAGAAGGCCTCGACGTCCACCGGCTCGCCCTGGACCTCCACGAGCACTCCGTCGCCGTCGTTCGACACCTGACCGGCGAGATCGAGCTCACTGGCCAGACCGTAGACGAACGGCCGGAACCCCACACCCTGGACGACTCCCCGGACCCGCACCCTCCTCCCGGCGAGCGGTCCGGCGCTCGCCGCCCCCGCCCGCGACACGCTCCCCGCCCGCGACGCGGCACGGATCGGCGCTCGGTTGCTCACGCGCTCAACCTCTCAGGTGTGGGAGGGGGGACAACAGGGACTCACGACGCCGAATCGCTCTCAATCATCCGGTTCGGCGAAACGGCGCTGGTCTTCGGACCGGGGCCCTCCCGAGACCCCCTGATCAGGTGACGAGGGATAGGCACACTGGGTGAAGTTGCCGTGACAATCCACCCATATGCAGTACTGTCCGCTACAGAATGGTTCCGCTGCGTCCGATACGACGCCTGTCGGCACCTGCCTGAGCGCGGGGTGACCGGCGCCACGTCCGTTCCCGGGAGGACCGATCGATCATGCGGCGTAGCCCTGGTGTGCCGCTGGACCGGTGGGTCAACCGTCGTCTCGCCGGCTTCGCCGTCCGCTGCACCGTCGTCGTCGTCCCGTTCGTCGCCGCCCTGGTCACCATCGCGGTGCTCGGTCAGGTCCTGCCGACGTCCGGCCGGTTCTCCGGGCCCGGACGCTATGTTCTGATCTTCGGGACGAGCTGGCTGGTGATGGCCCTCGCCCATCACCTCCTGCACCGGCTGCTGCCGTTGGCCGCGCTGCTGGAGATGTCGCTGCTGTTCCCGGAGCGGGCACCGTCCCGGCTGCGGCTGGCTCGGCGGGCGGCGAGCCGCAAGGACCTCGACGACCTGCTCGCCGGGCGGATCGAGCGGCCCGACGAGAGCACCCAGGAGGCCGCGGAGCGCATCCTCTCGCTCGTCAGCGCGCTCTCTGAGCACGACCGCGGCACCCGGGGCCACTCGGAGCGCGTGCGGGTACTCACCGACCTGATCGCCGAGAGGCTCGGCCTCACCCCGTACGACCGCGACCGCCTGCGCTGGGCCGCGTTGCTGCACGACATCGGCAAGCTCTACGTGCCCGTCGAGGTGCTCAACAAGCCCGCCAAGCCGTCAGTTCGCGAATGGGACCTCCTGCGACGGCACCCCCACCAGGGTGAACGCATCGTCGCTCCCCTCCTCGGCTGGCTCGGGGAGTGGGGAGACGTCATCGTGCAACATCACGAGAAGTTCAACGGCAGCGGCTATCCCTCGGGCATCGCGGGCCGGGAGATCTGTCTCGGCGCACGGATCGTCTCGGTCGCGGACGCCTACGACGTCATGACGGCCGCCCGGGCCTACAAGCGACCGACCGGCCGGTCGAACGCCCTGCGGGAACTCGTGGCCTGCAGCGGGACGCACTTCGACCCGGACGTCGTCCGGGCCCTCATCTCGGTGCCGCAACGACGGATGCTGCTCACCATGGGACCGATCTCGTGGCTGACCGGGCTCCCGTTCGTCGGCCAGGCCCCGACCGCGGTGTCCGCCACCCTCACCAGCCAGGCCGGTGTCGCGGTGAGCGCCGTGGCCATCACCGGGACGGCGGTCCTGACGCCGATCGCCGGCGTCGCCCAGATCTCCGACCTCCAGAACTCGTCGTCGGTCAGCACCGTCTTCCCCGCCCGTCCGGCCGCCCGGGCCCGGGGGACCGGGGGGAAGAAGGGCCCCGCCTCCCCGGCGCTGACCGGGATCCCGTCGGGAACCACCCAGGACGCCGGAGGCCCGGGACCGCTGGGCGACCCCTCGGACTCCCCGGCCACCGGCTCCACCGCCACAGGCTCCACCGCCGCCGATTCCCCGGCGCCGCCGTCCGGAGCGACCGCGGCCGAGGCTGACGCGACGACTCCCGGCGGGCACGGCACCCGCACCCGCCCCGCCGGTGCTCCGGCGAAACCGACGAAGCCGAC
>JAUPKQ010000082.1 GCA_030837345.1 Actinomycetota bacterium
CCGAAGACGCCGGCCGGAGCGCGCGCCACGGCTCCTCCGCCCCGGCGCCGCCGAAGAGGCCCCCGGATCTGTCGGCACGGGCGGGATTCTAGGCCGCCCTCACCGCCCTCACCGCCCTCATCCCCCGACCGGTCGCTCCCCACGACGGCGGATCACCACCGTGGACTCCCTGACGGGGCCGCGAAGGTCCTGCAACCAGGGCAGCAGGCGTTCGAGAGGCATCGGCCGCGCCAGGTAGAACCCCTGCCCGACGTCCACCCCCAGACGGTTGAGCAAGAGGGCGACCTGCCCGTCCTCGATACCCTCCGCGATGAGACGCAGGCCGAGCGAGTGGGCGAGATCGGCGATCGTTCGAACGATCGCGGCCGGACGCGAGGTCTCGGTCGGGTCGCGGGCGAGATCCTGGGTGAAGAGGATGTCGAGCTTGAGCTCGTCGGCGGGAAGGCTGCGCAGGTAGGCGAACGACGAGTACCCGGACCCGAAGTCGTCGATCGACACCTGGGCACCGAGCTCGCGCAGCGAGGCCAGCACGGTGAGCGCACCGGTCGGGTCGATCATCAAGGTCTCCTCCGTCACCTCGACGACCAGGGCCTCCCCCGGCAGACCGTAGCGGCGCAGCGCCGCCCCGACCCTGCTGACGATCACGGGGTCGTGGAGGTCGGAGGTGGACACGTTCACCGAGACCGGCACCTTCCAGCCTTGTTGCCACCAGCGTCGGCAGGCCCCGAGCGCGAGGTCGAGGACGACGTCCACCAGGCCGTCGAAGATCCCCGCACTCCGGGCGAGCGGCAGGAACGCCCCCGGCAGGAGGAGCCCGTGCAGCGGATGGCTCCACCGCACGAGGGCTTCCGCACCCACGACCTCACCCGGCTGGCCGAGCGCCAGCTGAGGTTGTAGGTGGACGAGCAGGAAGCCGTTGCGGCGAGGGTCCTCCCCCGCCATCGCGCCCCGCAACTCCTCGACCGTCCGGAGGCGGTCACGGCCGTCGGCACCCGGTTCGGAGGCGTACACCCCGATCCGGGCACGGTTGCGTTTCGCGTCGTACATCGCGACGTCCGCGAACCGCAGCAGTTCGCTGCGGGAGACCGCGTGCTCGGGGGAGCAGGCGATTCCGATACTCATCTCGACGTGCAACCGGGTCCCGGTGATGGTGAACGGTTCGGCGACGGCCTGGAGCACCGTCTCGGCCCGTTCTCGCGCCGTCGCGACCGGACCCCGGACGATGATCGCGAACTCGTCCCCGCCCAGACGGGCCAGCAGGTCGGACGGTGTCAGCGCCTTCCGGACCCGCTCGGACACCTCGCTGAGCAGCTGGTCACCGGCACTGTGCCCGAGCGCGTCGTTGATCTCCTTGAACCGGTCGAGGTCGAGCAGCAGCAGGCTGACGGGCCGGTCCGCCGCCGCGGTGGCCACCATTCTCTCGCAGTGTTCGTACAGGGCACGCCGGTTGGGCAGGCCGGTCAGCTCGTCGGTCCTCGCCTGTTCGTGCAGGATCGCGACCTCACGCCGCTTGGCGTTCCGGACCTCCCGCACGCTCAGGGAGGCCCGGAACAACGCCGCCAGCACCGCCGCGTCGGCCGGGATCATGGCGGCGGGGGGAACGTGACCCATCTGGTGCAGCCCGATGAGGATCATGCACACCAGGGAGCTCCCCACGGGGAGCGTGATGCCGGACCAGGGGAACCGCCCGATCACCCCACCCGGCCCCCGGCCCGCGTCACGGCCGGGCCCGCCGCCGGCGTCACGGCCCGGTCCGCCTGCCGTCCGCGCCCACCGCGCCACCTGGTGGATCTGACGGTTCCCGAGTTCGTGGGCGGCCGCGATGGCGACCAGGCCGAGGAGCCACAGAAGATCGACCCAGCTCCCCTCGACATAGCTGTCGCCCGCGTCCTGCACCAGGTAGATCACGTCCGCGGTCGCCTCCAGGGCGATCCCCGCCGCGAGGGCGAGCTCCGCCGTGGTGAGGCGACGGCCCACCGTCCAGATGCTCGCGACGAGCAGGACGACGAGCAGGAGGTCGGCCGCCGGGTACGCCAGGTTGACGATGATCTCCTGGGTCGACGCCCCCTGGACGACGACCACGTCGCCCAGGGTGAGCGCGAGCACCACGGCGGCACCACCCAGCCCGGCGATCAGCGCGTCCAGGGCCAGCCCGACGTCCGTCCGCGTCAGACCCGGACGGATGATCATGGGTACGGCGGCGAAGGCCAGGGGGTACCAGGACAGGTAGAAGTAGTCGGCGAGCGACGGATACAGGAGTTCCGGACCTCTCGCCGCGATCAGGGAGAAGTAGACGTTCCCCGTGCAGTACAGGAACATCGCCAGACCGAGGATCCGCCATCCCCAGCGGGCCCGGGGATCGGGGGCCCGCTGGATGATCAGCAGTAGTCCCACAGCGATGTACACGGCCCCGTACACGCCGACGTCCAGCCAGAACACCTGATCCGTGTGTCCGGCCCGGATCGGCACGAAGACAGCGAAGACGGCCACCCCGACCAGGACCACGGCCCAGGCGAGGCGACGCGATAACCGGCCTCGTGGCCGGTCCTCTCCGTCCATCCTCGATCTCCCCGCGCTCGGCGTCCCTTCGAACATCGGAGCGAGGGAATCGAGCCTTGACCGGCGGGGAGCCATCGTCACCGTCACGGAGCTGGCAGCCCCGCTCCCGACCTGACAGGGTGATCTCGGCGTGAGGAGCCGGGCCGAGAGCCGGGCCGGCGAGGGAAGGCCGAGGATGTCTTCGTACGTGGCAGCCATCGATCAGGGCACGACGAGTACCCGGTGCATCCTCTTCGACCGGCGGGGCACACCCATCGCCTCGGACCAGGTGGAGCACCGGCAGATCTTCCCCCGGGCAGGATGGGTCGAACACGACGGCGCGGAGATCTGGGACACCACCCGGGCCGTCGTCGCCGGGGCCCTCGCCAGGGCCGACGTCGGCACCCGCGACCTCGCCGCCGTCGGCATCACCAACCAGCGGGAGACGACCATCGTCTGGGACCGCCGGACCGGACGGCCGATCCACCACGCGATCGTCTGGCAGGACACCCGCACCCAGCATCTCTGCGACGAGCTCGCGGCCTCCGGCGGGACCCGCCGGTACGCCGACCGCGTCGGCCTGCCGCTCGCCACGTACTTCTCCGGCCCGAAGATCTCGTGGATCCTCGACGCGGTCGACGGCGCCCGCGCCGCCGCCGAACGTGGCGACCTCTTGTTCGGCACGATGGACACCTGGCTGCTGTGGAACCTCACCGGTGGCGTCGACGGCGGCGTCCACGTCACCGACGTGACGAACGCCAGCCGGACCCTCCTCATGGATCTCGCGACCCTCGGCTGGGACGCCGACATCGCCGCCGAGATCGGCGTCCCGCTCGCCATGCTCCCGGCGATCCGTTCGTCCTCCGAGGTGTACGGCACCGGGCGCCAGGGAGGCGTCCTCAGCGGCGTCCCCCTGGCGAGCGTCCTCGGGGACCAGCAGGCCGCCACCTTCGGCCAGGCCTGTTTCGAGGCGGGCACCGGCAAGAACACCTACGGCACCGGCAACTTCCTCGTGCTCAACACCGGCACCGAGCGGGTCCGCAGCGACAACGGCCTCCTGACGACGGTCTGTTACCGCCTGGGCGACGCGGCACCCGTCTACGCGCTGGAGGGGTCGATCGCCGTCACGGGGTCGCTCGTGCAGTGGCTGCGTGACGACCTCGGCCTGATCCGTGACGCGGCCGAGGTGGAGACGCTCGCGCGGACCGTCGAGGACAACGGCGGGGCGTACTTCGTCCCCGCCTTCTCCGGATTGTTCGCACCCTACTGGCGCAGCGACGCCCGGGGGGCGCTCGTCGGCCTGACCCGGTACGTCAACCGCGGCCACCTCGCCCGGGCCGCCCTGGAGGCGACCGCCTTCCAGACCCGGGAGGTCGTCGAGGCGATGCGGGCCGACTCCGGCGTCGAGCTGTCCGAGCTGAAGGTCGACGGCGGGATGGTCGTCAACGAGACGCTCATGCAGTTCCAGGCGGACCTGCTCGACGTCCCCGTCGTGCGCCCCGAGGTCGCCGAGACGACGGCGCTCGGCGCCGCCTACGCCGCCGGACTCGCCGTCGGATACTGGAACAGCCTGGACGAACTCCGCGCGAACTGGACCCCCGGACGTCGCTGGACACCTTCCATGGACGCCGACCGGCGCGAACACCTCTACCGCCAGTGGCGCAAGGCGGTGACCAAGACCTTCGACTGGATCGACGACGAGTGACCCGGCTTCCCCGCCGGGGCCCGTCCCTGGGAAGGGTCTCTCTCAGCAGCCCTTCGGGACGGGCAGGTCGAACTCTCCCGCCCGAACCCCCCGGACGAAGGCGGCCCACTCGCGTTCGGTGAAGGTCAACACGGGACCCGCCGGGTCCTTGCTGTCCCGCACCCTGGCGCCGACCGGGCTGACGGCGACCTCGACACATCCACCGTCACCGCTGAAGGTGCTCTTGACGAAGTGTCTGTCCCCGCTCAGTGGGCCAACGTTCACGTGGAGTACTCCTTGACGTAGCGGAGGAGCCGGGCACGGGAGTCGGCCGGGCTCAGGGCCGTGGCTTGCAGAATCTCAAAGTTGTTGCGGTAAGCACCGACAATGTCGGCGTCCTCGATCACAGCGTCCCAGAGGTTGCCTTCGACATAGACCACTTCGGGGTCGGTCGACGGGTCGAAACCCATCACCGTGAAGGGACCACTCATCCCCGGATGCTCGCCGCCCTCCCGGCCGAGGACCTGGACCGTCGCTCGGGGGAAGGAGTCCGTCAGCTCCACGAGGTGTTCGATCTGCTCCCTCATGGCGGACGCGCCACCGACCGGACGCAGGAACAGCTCCTCGGCGAGGATCACCCACAGCCTGGCGTCACCGAGCCGCTCCTGCCTCCGGATCCGCGTCTCGACCAGAGTCTCGATCTCATCCTTACGGGCGTTCGGCAGAGCGGTCTTCAGGACGGCATGGGCGTACGAACGCACCTGGACCAGGCCCGTGAGGACGTTGATCGAGAACTGGTTGATGCGGGTGGCCTCACCCTCCAACCCGATGAGCGTCCTGGTGGCGTCTCGCATGGAGGCACTGCCCGCGAGCTCCCACCAGCCCTTCTTCGCCGCGTCACGGCACAGCTGCTCCAGCCACACCGCGTGCTCTCCCGTCACCCCGTAGACGGCGAGAAGCCCTCGCAGCACGGGGATCCGGGGGACGACGATCCCGTTCTCGATCCGTGAGAGCGACGACTTCGACACACCGACGTCCCTGGCGATCTCGTCGATCGTCCGCCCCGACACCTCACGCAGACGGCACAGCTCGGCGGTCAGTCGCCGACGCCGGACGGTGGGGCTCGCAGGCATGTCTCCATCCTGCTGCGGAAAACGTCTAGAAGCAACTTCCGTTCCGGAACTGCTCGCAATCGAGCGAAACCTGCCGGTCGTCAGGGCAATTCGCGGACCGATAGTGACAAATCAAGGAACCCCCATAGTGGGAGTTGCATCGCACAACTCGCCATGCGACCCTGTTAGCTAGATCCGATTCGTCCGTCCTGGAGGCGTCGTGTTCACGAGCGTGCCGTCCTCGAGCATCACGTTCAGTCCGAATCCGGACCGATTACGCACGGGTCCCCTCCAGGACATCGCGCTCTCCGATCGATTCGGGAAGACCACCCCGAACACAACAGACCCCCGCACCGATCACCAGACGTCCCATCTCCATCTGCTCTCCACCGTCCCGAGCTACGCACCCGGCACGGCGACACCCCGGCTGCCCCTGTCCGCAGTGATCGTTCCGACTCGCCGGTCAGGGGACACCTCCACGGACGGACTCGGTCTGGCGGTCCGCTGCGCCGAGGCCCACAACGCCCAGCTCGTCGTCCTGCGCAGCGGACCAGCGGCCCAGCAGCCGTTCCCGCGGGCGCTCGCACCGTCGACATCGGCCCCGACGCTCGTCGTGGACCTTCCCGAGTCCTTCTCCCTCGCCTTCGCCGATCCCTCCGCAGACCGCCACCCGGTGCGGTCGCTGTACCGGGCCGGGGATCTCGGTGCCAAGCGCAATCTCGGCCTCATCCTGGGTCTCCTCTGTGACTGGCAGACGGTCCTCTTCCTGGACGACGACATCGGCACCACGCGGTACTGGCGTCCGACGTCGGAGGCAGCCTGCGAGGTCCACCCCCTGCTCCGGCTCGATGACGTCCTCGCCGATCTCGCCACCTATCCGGATCTGCAGGCCGTCGGTTACCTCTCGCAGGACTTCCGCGACAACTCCGTCGTCTGCCATGCCCGGCGGCTTCTCGGCCTGCCCCAGGACCTGTTCATCGGTGGTGGCGCGACGATCATCCGCTGCGGACCGCAGCTGCCCTTCTTCCCCGAGGCGTACAACGAGGACTGGCTCTTCTACTTCTCCTTGATGCTCGACGGACGACACCACCTCCCCTCCAGCGCCGTGAAGGTCGCCGGATCGGTGTTCCAACGCCCCTACTACCCCTTCTCCCCCACCCGCGCCCGCTCGGAGGAGCTCGGCGACGTTCTCGCCGAAGGACTCTTCGCGCTGATGACCCGCCCCCGGACGGAGATCCTCGCTCTGTCCAGCTCCTCGACGTACTGGAAGGACGTCGTCCGCCAACGGCAGAACATGGTCCTCGATCTCCTTCACCGCGCCAGTACTGACTGCGGAAACTCCCCTGTCCACGACGATGCGCGGGTCTCCCTGCTCGCCGCGCTGAGCGCCTACGACCAGGGCTCGATCCCGGAGTTCGCGGCGGAACTCGCCTCCTACGTCCGCGGCTTCCTTCACGACACCGACTCCTGGAACGACCTGCTGTCCGGGCTCACGCCCCGGACCGAGGACGACGTCCTGGATCTCCCCGAAGCGCTCGCTCTCACCGGCCTTCGGGCCCACGGCGCGTGGACGACCGCCAGAACGTCCCGATCCCGCCCCACCCGAGCGACCGCTGCCCTCGGGTTCCCCCGGCTCGAACCGTCACAGGTGGCGAGCTGAGGTCCTACCGTCAGGAGAGGGCTCCCGGTGGCCGGGAGCGGTGTCTCCCGAGGTGAGCCATGTCGACATCCCCCGTCCGCGTCGAGCTTCTCGCGAGCAGTGAGTGGCGAACGCTCCGTGAGATGCGCCTTCGAGCCGTCGCCGACAGCCCCCACGCCTTCCTCGTCCACGCCGGTCGAGAACGTCCTGACGTCGAGGAGGACTGGCAGGCTTATCTTCGCTCGGGCCTCTGGCTCGTCGCGCGGGACGGAGCGAACCGGCTCGGCATGCTGTGTCTGGTGACGGATGCGGAAAACGGCCGGCGGTACGTCGAGGCCATGTGGGTCGACCCCGCCCATCGCACAGCAGGTGTTGGAAAGCAATTATTGCTTTCGGCGGCCGACATTGTTCGAGCCTCACATCATCTGAAAATGTTCCTGTGGGTGCTCGACGGCAATGACCGGGCACACGGCTACTATCGGCGTCGCGGATTCCTCCCCACGGGACGGCGGCAGCCCGTCGGCTCACCGCCGGAGCACCTCGAGGAGGAGTACAGTCTCCATCTCGGGAAGCGGACGAATGCCGGGAAAAACGGCGACACCTTCACTCAATGACCCGTGGGACCTGCACTCGTTCCGTCGCCTGATGGTGTTCCAGGGGACGGATGATCAGAGGCGTCATTCCCGCAGGTCGTTCTCCCGCGATATCGACGGACAGCAGACACTCCATCGCACGCGATCCCCGCCGTCGTCGCGGCATCTTCCGGAGGAACTCCGGAGACTGCAGGTAGCGAACGGCTCCCCAGGTTCCGTAACCGTAACTACCGCAGATGATGATGGCCTCTTTCGCCGGGTTGAAGGGATTCCGGCAGCGGATCACCACACCACAGTCCGTCCGGATGTCGTCCCCGTGCAGCACCGGACCGTAGATCCGCCCGTCCACCCGGTCGCGGAAGACCGGGACGCGCCACCCGGCAGCGGATCCGGGGCGAGCCACAGTCCGGGACCAGGGGCCCCCTCGACGGGGTGGCCGAGGCGCCTCAGGCCTCCTCAGCCGGTCGAGCGTCGAGCGGGAAACCTCCAGGAACTCAAAACCCAGGTCGAGGCGGCTGAGGACCTCACGGGTGACGGAGTTGGCGTCCGGGCCTCCGAGCAGGACGAGGTTTCCGTGCAGGGGTGATGTGGTCGAGGGCTCGGTCCCACCGAACTGGTCGTTGTAGTAGACCGTGTAGCGAGTGAACCCGATCCGCCCGAAGTAGTCGGCGAGGTCCCTCAGAGCGAGGTTGTCTCCCGCCCCCACGACCCCGGACGCCTCGAAGCCGGGGAGGTCACGAAACCGCCCGAGAACGATACTCACCCGATTGGAGATCAACGACCGCCAGAATCGACGGGCCCGACAATTCACCAGCAGATGAAGAATGCGGTTCCACAGAACCCCGAGGACGAAGGCGAGGAAGGCGGAGATCAACCCGAGCAGGACCTCGTCATAGGAGGACTCGGCGAGTAATCCCGGGAAACACCCGGTCAGCCCAGCTCCGGGTCAAGGGAGTCGACGACATCGAACTCCCCGTTGCGAACCCCGAGAACGAAGGCCTTCCACTCGTGAAGATTGAACCGCAGAACTGTGCCGGACCGATCC
>JAUPKQ010000083.1 GCA_030837345.1 Actinomycetota bacterium
GCACGGCCACCCGTCGGCGAATCGCGCAGGCCGGGGGGCTCGGGGTGATCGCGGTGGTGACCCCGGTCGTGCTGGCACGGGTCGCCCGGCACCGGGAGCGGCCACCGGCCCTCCGCGAGGAGACCGAGGAGACCCACGCGATGCGGGTCCGCGCGGCCGAGCGTCTGCGCATCGCCCGCGAGACTCACGACGTCCTCACGCACCGGATCACGCTCGTCAACCTCCATGCCGGGGCCCTGGAGTTCCGCCCCGACGTCTCCCCGAGGGAGGTCGAGCTCGCCGCCGGGTCGATCCGTCACGGTGCCGGCCAGGCCCTGCGCGAGCTGCGTGAGGTCGCCGACCTGTTGCTCGGCGACGGGGACGGCGCGCCGGCCGGCGGCCCTGTCCTCGAACGGCCGCAGCCGACCCTGGCGGACGTCTCCCGGTTGGTGCGGGACTCGACGAAGGCGGGGGCGCGGGTGCTCTGTCAGTCGCTCGTCGACGACCCGGACGCCGTCCCGGACCGCACCGGACGCACCGCTTATCACGTCGTGAAGGAAGGTCTGGACAACGCGCGGAAGCACGCGCCGTCCTCGAC
Organism: Actinomycetota bacterium; assembly: GCA_030837345.1. Taxonomy (GTDB): domain Bacteria; phylum Actinomycetota; class Actinomycetes; order Actinomycetales; family Kineosporiaceae; genus JAUPKQ01. The sequence continues at coordinate 578 of JAUPKQ010000083.1, forward strand.
GGTCGCCCTCCTGCTCCGCGGATCGCCACGCCAGGGTCTGACCGTCGAGGTCGCCAACGCCCTCGGTGACCGGCGCCGGGCCGCGCCCTCCGGGAGGCCGGGTACCGGGTTGATCGGCCTGGCGGAACGGGTCAAGATCGCCGGGGGTCGTCTGGAGCACGGTCCCGGACCCGACAACACCTTCGTGCTACGGGGATGGCTGCCATGGTCGGATTGACCGGCCCTCCGTGCCGCCGGCGGTCGATCGAGCTTGCCTCCACCGTGACGAACCGCTAGGAAGCAACCATGGTGTCCGTCGGTGCGATCTTCCGCCCCCAGCTGCCCCCCGAGCGTCTCGGTGACGTCGCGCTCGCCGCTGACGACGCGGGTCTGGACGAATTGTGGCTCTGGGAGGACTGCTTCCTCGAAAGCGGTGTGGCCACCGCGTCGGCAGCCCTCGCCCGCACCTCACGGCTCCGGGTGGGAGTCGGCGTCCTGCCGGTGCCCCTGCGCAACGTCGCCCTGACGGCGATGGAGGCCGCGACGCTCCACCGCCTCTTCCCCGGGCGCGTGATCCTGGGGGCCGGTCACGGCGTCCAGGACTGGATGGCGCAGGTCGGGGCCCGGGCCGAGTCACCCCTCACCCTGATGCGCGAGTACCTCGGGGCCCTCCGCGCCCTGCTGCGCGGGGAGGAGGTCACCTCGCGGGGGCGCTACGTCACCCTCGACCGGGTCGCCCTCGGCTGGCCTCCCCTCACCGCCGCCCCCGTGCTCGCCGGGGCGTCGGGGCCGAAGTCCCTGCGGCTCGCCGGCGAGTGCGCGGACGGCACGATCCTCACCGCCGGCACGACCCCGGACGGCGTGCGCCGGGCCCGCCTGCTCATCGACGAGGGGCGGAGCGCCGCCGGGCGGACCGATCCGCACGATCTCGTCGTCAACCTGCACACCGCGACCGGCCCGGACGCCGCCACGCGCCTTCGCGCCGAACTGCACCACTGGTACGGCAAGGACGACCCGGAGCTCGGCGTCGCCGGTGACGGCGCCACCGTGGCGGAGGCGGTCCGTCGGCTCGCGGACGCCGGGGCGGGCACGGTCGTCCTGCAACCGACCCCCGACGAGCCGGACCCCGAGGGTTTCGTCCGCTTCGCCGCCGAGGAGGTCGCCCCGAGGCTCAGGTGACAGGCCCGGTCAGTACGAGCCGGTCAGTACACCCCGAGGGCGGCGTACCCGGGTTTGACCATCTCCTCGATGATGTCCAGCCGCTGGTCGAAGGGGATGAACGAGCTCTTCATCGCGTTGATGGTCACCCAGCGCAGGTCGGCGAGCGTCCAGCCCGCCTCCTGGACCAGGGCCGACATCTCGCCGGTCATCGACGTGCCGGACATCAGACGGTTGTCGGTGTTGACCGTCACCCGGAACCGCAGGTCCTTCAGCAAGGTGATCGGGTGTTCCTTGACCGACTCGACGGCACCGGTGTTGACGTTGCTCGTCGGGCACAGTTCGAGGGGGATGCGGCTGTCGCGCACCCAGGACGCCGTCCGGCCGAGCGCCACCCGGGGGCGGCCGTGGTCGTCGATCCCGCCGAACACCTCGACGTCGTCCATGATCCTCACGCCGTGTCCGAGACGGTCGGCGCCACAGACCTGCACGGCCTCCCAGATGCTCGGCAGGCCGAACGCCTCCCCCGCGTGGATCGTCAGGTGGAAGTTCTCGCCGTGCAGGTACTCGAAGGCGTCCAGGTGACGGGACGGCGGGAACCCCGCCTCGGCACCGGCGATGTCGAACCCGACCACCCCCTCGTCGCGGTATCGGACGGCGAGCTCGGCGATCTCCATGCTGCGGGCGGCGTGCCGCATCGCGGTCAGCAGGGTGCCGACACGGATCGCCCGCCCGCGATCCGCGGCGGCCTCCGTGCCCTCGGCGAACCCCTCCTGGACCGCCTCGACCACCTCGTCGAGCGTCAGACCGCCCGTCAGGTGCTGTTCCGGGGCGTACCGGACCTCGGCGTACACAACGCCGTCCGCCGCCAGGTCGATCGCGCACTCGCGGGCGACCCGGACGAGGTGCTCCCGGGTCTGCATGACGGCGACCGTGTGGGTGAAGGTCTCCAGGTACCGCTCCAGCGAACCCGAGTGCGCCGACTGGACGAACCACTCGCCGAGCGACTCGACGTCCCCGGCGGGAAGCCGGTGACCGATCTCTGAGGCGATCTCGAACACCGTCGAGGACCGGAGCCCGCCGTCCAGGTGATCGTGCAGCAGCGCCTTCGGGGCTCGGGCGATGGCGTTTGTCGGTCCGGTGGAGGTCAGCGGGGTGTCATCAGCGGCGGCCATGCCCGGCAGGTTACTCATGCAACAGTCTGCCCGCGCCCGGGCGCACTGACCCGTCCCACGACCGGGTCAGACGCTGGGATGTCAGACGATGCGGTCGATGATCAGCGGCCGGTGCGGCGGCTGCGATCCGGCCGGGGCGACGGTGATCGCGTCGGCGAGGTCGGCCAGGGCGGCCGGGAAGCGGCCGGGGGTGTCCGTGTGCAGCGTCAGCAGCGGCTCCCCGCCACGGACGACGGCGCCGGGCTTGGCGTGGATCTCGATCCCCGCCGCCGCCTGGACCGTGTCCTCCTTGCGGGCCCGCCCGGCCCCGAGCCGCCACGCGGCCACGCCGACGGCGAGCGCGTCGAGCCGCACGAGGACGCCGTCCGCCGGGGCGAGGAGGGTGTGGGTCTCGCGGGCGACCGGCAGCCCGGCCGACGGGTCGCCGCCCTGGGCCGTGATCATGCGTCGCCAGGTGTCCATCGCCCGGCCGTCGGCGAGGGCGCCGGCGGGGTCGACGTCGGGCAGGCCCGCCCCGGCGAGCATCTCGCGGGCGAGCGCGACGGTGAGTTCGACGACGTCCGGGGGCCCTCCTCCGGCGAGGACCTCCAGCGACTCCCGGACCTCCAGCGCGTTGCCCGCCGTCAGGCCGAGCGGCGTCGACATGTCGGTGAGCAGGGCGACCGTGTGCACTCCGGCGTCGGTGCCGAGGTCGACCATCGTACGAGCGAGTTCACGGGCGGAGTCCTCGGTCTTCATGAACGCGCCGGTGCCGACCTTGACGTCGAGCACGAGGGTGCCGGTGCCCTCAGCGATCTTCTTGCTCATGATGGAGCTGGCGATCAGCGGGATCGACTCGACGGTCCCGGTGACGTCGCGCAGGGCGTAGAGCAGGCGGTCGGCGGGCGCGAGCCCGGCCCCCGCCGCGCAGATGACCGCGCCGACGTCGTCGAGCTGCGCTGTCATCTCGGACGTCGAGAGCCCGGCCCGCCAGCCCGGGATCGACTCCAGCTTGTCGAGCGTGCCCCCGGTGTGCCCGAGACCCCGCCCGGACAGCTGCGGGACGGCGACCCCGAACGTCGCGACGAGCGGCGCGAGCGGCAACGTGATCTTGTCGCCGACACCGCCCGTCGAGTGCTTGTCGGCGGTGGGGTGTCGAAGGCCTGTGAAGTCGAGGCGCTCCCCCGAGGCGATCATCGCGTTCGTCCAGCGCGAGATCTCCCGGCGGGTCATCCCGTTGAGCAGGACGGCCATCGCCAGCGCCGCCATCTGCTCGTGGGCGACGACGCCGCGCGTGTAGGCGTCGATCACCCAGTCGATCTGGGCGTCGCTCAGCTCACCGCCGTCCCGCTTGCGGACGATGACGTCGACGGCCGCGAAGGCCTCGGTACCGGTCCCGCTGCTCATGCGGCAATCCTAATCCGAGAACGTCAGGGACCAGGCGCGCGGCAGTCTCGATCACTGGGTGAGGTAGCTGAATGTCGGGCGAGCGAACCGTTCCCGGTGTCGCGAGGGTTCGCCAGGAGCCCACCCTGGTCGCCCCTGCGTGGCGTGCCGGATCCGGGGACGAGTCGACCTGATCGACAGGGGTGGGCCGATCCCCACGATCACAGGGTTGGGTGATCGACAGTTGGGGATCGGGTCGTGGACCCGTTTCGCGGACAGCGGGGAATCAGTGTGTGCAATCACCGTCGTGGTGACGGCAGCAACTGCACACGCTGATTCCCCGCGCCCTGAAGGGCGAGGACGGCCACCTGAATGGCGGGTCGATGACCCGACATCGACGTCCGCGAGGTACCCCCTGGCGAGGGTCAAGGCCCTCCCCGTCCATGAGCGCTGTCACCACGGCTGCATCCTCTCGTGTGCCCGAGAACGGGATACTGGACCCGATGGCTCGACGCGGTCGTCATTCCGTCGGCTGAATCCGACACAATTGTGTCGGA
>JAUPKQ010000084.1 GCA_030837345.1 Actinomycetota bacterium
GGTTCTGGGATGAGGTCGTTGTCGGCGTCCGCGCCTACAGTGCCCGGCATGGTTCTCACCGCCTTGTCCCCCTCACGTGCCGGTGACTTCATGCAGTGTCCGCTGCTGTACCGGTTCCGTGTGATTGACCGGCTGCCCGAGGTGCCGACACCGGCGATGGCCCGGGGGACGGTCGTGCACGCGGTGCTGGAGCGTCTGTTCGACCTGCCCGCCGGGGCCCGGACCGTCGCGGCGGCGCGCGGGCTCGTCGAGCCCCAGTGGGACCGTGTCCGGGCGGAGTCCTCGGAGCTCTCCGCGTTGTTCGCCGACGACGCCGCGGCGCTGGCGGAGTGGCTGGACGGCGTGCGGGAGCTCTTGGCGCGCTGGTTCGAGCTCGAGGACCCGACACGGCTCGAACCCGCCGAACGCGAGCTGTACGTCGAGACGACGCTGGACGACGGGCTGGTGCTGCGCGGGTACGTCGACCGGCTCGACGTCGCCGGTGACGGGCGGATCCGCGTCGTCGACTACAAGACCGGCCGTGCCCCCCGCGAGGCGTTCGAGGGCAAGGCCCTGTTCCAGATGAAGTTCTACGCCCTGGTCCTGTGGCGGCTGCGCGAGACGATTCCGGCCCAACTGCAACTGGTGTATCTAGGCAGCGGTGATGTCCTGCGGTACGCGCCGACCGAGTCGGACCTGCTGGCGACCGAGCGCAAGGTGAAGGCCCTGGCGGCCGCGATCCGGCAGGTCGCGGCCTCCGGGGACTGGAGGCCCTCCCCCAGCAGGTTGTGCGACTGGTGTGCCCACCGGGCCTTGTGCCCCGCCTGGGGCGGAACCCCGCCGCCGTTGCCTCAGACGACGGCGAGCGCCGCGGACGCCGCGGACGCCGCGGATGCCACGGACACGCCGGAGGGTACGGACACGCCGGAGGGCCGGAGCACTGATCGGGTCGTGGTGCCTTGAGCAACTGTGCGCAAGGCGGCCTCCCTGGCGGCCGATACCTCTTCGGAGCGGCCCGCAGCCGGCCGCCGCCGGAGAGGAGCACAGGGTGGGACAGGAGCAGGACGCCGGTGAGGTGATCGCTGAGGCCGTCGACCTCGTCAAGGTCTACGGGTCGGGTGAGGCGTCCGTGACGGCGCTCGACGGGGTGAGCGTCAGTTTTCGCCGGGCCCGCCTCACGGCGATCATGGGGCCGTCCGGCTCCGGCAAATCGACCCTGATGCACTGCCTGGCCGCGCTGGACCGGCCGACCTCGGGGCGTGTCGTCGTCGATGGCACCGAGGTCGCCGGCCTGAAGGACAAGGCGCTCACCGCCCTGCGCCGTGACCGGCTCGGGTTCGTCTTCCAGGCGTTCAATCTCGTCCCGACGCTGACGGCCCGTGAGAACATCACCTTGCCGATCGACATCGCCGGGAAGGCCCTGGACCGGGCGTGGTTCGACACCGTGATCGGTACCTTGGGCCTGGGCGACCGGCTGTCGCACCGGCCGAGCCAGCTCTCCGGCGGCCAGCAGCAACGCGTCGCCTGCGCGCGGGCCCTCGTCAGCCGTCCGGCGATCATCTTCGCGGACGAGCCCACCGGCAACCTCGACTCCCGCTCCAGCGGTGAGATTCTCACCTTCCTGCGCCGTTCGGTCGACGAGTTCGGGCAGAGCATCGTCATGGTGACCCACGATCCGCGCGCGGCCTCCCACGCCGACCGGGTGCTGTTCCTCGCCGACGGGCGCCTGTCCGGGGAGCTGCTCGATCCGACGGCGGACGCCGTCCTCGACCGCATGAAGGGCTTCGAGCCAGCGGGCGAGCCGGCGGACGAGCCGACGGACGGGGAGCGGGGGTGACCATGCTGCGCCTGTCCGTGAAGAGTGTGCGCGGTCACCTCGTCCGCTTCCTGCTCACCGCGTTCGCGGTCACCCTCGGGGTCGCGTTCGTCGCCGGGTCGTTCGTGCTGCGCGACAGCATCGACGCGACGCTCGACAACCTGATCACCGCCGCGTCGAAAGGCGTCGACGTCAGCGTCCGCGGCACCCTCGTCGACCCGTCCCGCGCCGACGGCGCCCGCCGTCCGCTGCTGATCGGCCTGGCCGACCGGCTGGCGTCGGTCGAGGGCGTCGCCCGGTCCTCGCCGGACCTGACGGGGACCGTGATGATCGTCGGTAAGGACGGCGTCGTCGTCCGGAACTCCGGGGCGCCGACGATGGGGTTCGCCTTCAGCGCCGACGACCCGGCGTTCACCGTGCGGGCCGGGCGCGGACCGGGCGGACCGGGTGAGATCGCCGTCGAACGGGTGACCCTCGCCAAGTCAGGCCTGGCCGTCGGTGACACGACAACGGCCGTGATCGCGGGTGAGGTCCGCAGTGTGCGGATCACCGGGGAGGTCGAGTTCGGGTCCTTGTTCGGTGCCACCGCCGTCCTGCTGGACGCGACCACGGCACGGGCGGCCTTCTCCCCCGACGGCACGGTCTCGTCGATCACGCTTTCCGCCCGGTCCGATCTCACCCAGGAGGTCCTGCGCACCCGTGTCGCCCCGGTCCTTCCCCCGGGTGCCGAGGCCGTGACCGGTCAGGAGGTGACCGACAGCACGCGCGACACCGTCGCGGCGGGGCTCGGCTTCTTCACCACCTTCCTCATGGTGTTCGCCGGGATCACCCTCTTCGTCGGGGCCTTCATCATCGTCAACACCTTCTCGATCCTGCTCGCCCAGCGCACCCGTGAGCTGGCCCTCCTGCGGGCGCTGGGGGCCTCCCGCGCCCAGGTGCGGCGCATGGTCCTCGGCGAGGCGGTCCTCGTCGGCTTGCTGGGCAGCGCCGCCGGGATCGCCCTCGGGACCGCGCTCGCCTCCGCCCTCAAGATCGCTGCGAAGAGCGCCGCCGGGATCGACATCACCGGTGGCCTGCCGGTCCACGTCCGCACCGTGGTGATCAGTGTCGTCGTCGGCACCGTCGTCACGGTGCTGTCGGCCTGGCTGCCCTCCCACCGTGCCTCGCGGATCCCCCCCGTGGCGGCCCTGCGGCTCGACGCGGTGGTGCCGCCGTCCGGGGTGCGGTACCGGGGCCTGGCCGGCAGCGTCGTCGGGGTGGTGGGCGCCGCCCTGCTGACCGTCGAGGTCATCGGGGACGACGTGAACTGGATCGTCGCCGGCACCGGCGCGGCGCTGACGGTCCTCGGCCTCCTGGCCGCCGCGCCGCTGGCCGCCCGCCCGGTCGTCCACCTGGTCGTGGCGCCGTTCCTCCTCACCGGTGTCGTCGCACGCCTCGCCGCGCGCAACGCCGTCCGGGTACCGACGCGGACGGCGAACACCGCCGGAGCTCTCATGATCGGCCTGGCGCTCGTGTCCGCCCTGGCGGTCACCGCATCCTCGGTGAAGGCCAGCGTCGCCGACGTCGTCGGTGAACAGCTGACCTCCGACTTCGTCCTGACCGCCGGGGGCCAGGCTGTCCCCTCCGGCGTGACGGCCGGGGCGGCCCGGCTTCCCGGCGTCCGCTCGCTGTCCACGTTCTCCGCCGTCGAGGTGACCGCGGGCGACCTGCGCACCTACGCCAATGTCACCACCGGTGCCACCCTGGCCGACCACGTGCGGATGGATATCCTCGTCGGCTCCGCGGACGCCCTCGACCGTGGCGAGATCCTCGTCGACCAGTCGACCGCGACGGCGCAGGGCTGGCGCCTGGGCAGCGACGTCACGGCCACGGTCGGCACCCTGCCCGGCCAGCGCCTGAGGATCGGCGGGATCTACGCCGACAGCCGCCTGCTGGAGTCCGGGATGATCGTCGGGCAGGATCTGTACCGCCGGGCGGTCCCCGCCTCCACCCAGCAGGCGTTCCTGGTGCTCGTGAGGGCCGACGACGGTGCCGACCAGGCCCGGCTGCGGCAGGCCCTCCTCGACGTCGCGCGACCCTATGTCGTCGTGACGGTCGACAGCGGCGAGGAGTACGTCGACGCCACCGCCTCGCAGGTCGACCAGCTCGTGGGACTGCTGTACGTCCTGCTCGCCCTCGCCGTCGTCATCGCCGTGCTCGGCATCGTCAACACCCTCGCCCTGTCGGTCGTGGAACGCACCCGCGAGATCGGCCTCCTGCGCGCCGTCGGGCTGGGACGCCTGCGGCTCGCCTCCATGATCGCGATCGAGGCGGTCGCGACGGCGGTCTTCGGCGCCGTCCTCGGTGCGGGGCTCGGCCTCGGGCTCGGCGTCGCCCTGCAACGAGGACTGCGTTCGGAGGGCCTGGAGATCCTCGCGATCCCCTGGACGACGATCGTGGGCGTCCTCGTCGCCTCCGCCGGGGTCGGGGTCGCCGCCTCGGTCGTGCCCGCGGTGCGCGCTGTCCGCCTGAACATCCTGGAAGCGATCGCCACGGAGTAGATGATCGATTCCAGGATGTTCACCTTTCGCCTTTCCGACATCACGACACGCCGTGCCCTACCCCAAGGAACCGATCATCCAGTGAAACAGATCGGTCCGTCGCGCCAGGGATGACAACGCTGTTGTGCGGCTGCTCTTTCCACGGGCCAACATCTCGCGGACGATGTCCTGAGCGATGATGTTGTGCCGAACCGCCTCCGGGGCGATCTGTTCAGCCTCCAGCAGGGAGAACGTCGCCTTTGGGTCCCGACGTCGTTGGGATTGCGCCGACCTGGCCGTGCCAGACGATCTGATTGGCCGTCGAGGTCCCGTTGAGGACGTATAGGTCTCGTCGGCCCCGAACACCCGCGCCGAGTAGGCCTCGGCGTCCCCGGAGGCGCCGTCGCGGTGGTCGAGGAGCGACCCCAGATCAGGGACGGTTATCGAGGCCGGTTCCGGGTCCGAAGAGGCGATGACCGCGCCCAACCTGGCCGCGCTGTCCACCACCGCGATATCCCTGCTCCACCGGGCCGGAACCTCCCAGATCGCCCGGACCCTACGCAACCTCGCTCGCAACTCCA
>JAUPKQ010000085.1 GCA_030837345.1 Actinomycetota bacterium
CGGCGAGGCTCAGCAACACCATGCTGATCATGCCGGTCCGGTCGCGGCCGGCCAGGCAGTGGAACAGCACGCCCCCCTGCCGCGCCTGCGCCAGGGCCGTGAGCACCGCTCCCGTCCGCTCCGGCATCGCCGCGAGATGCGGCAAGAAGTAGAGCGCCGTCCCGACCAGGCCGTTGTCCCAGTAGCCGCTCCAGAACTCCCGGTTCTCCAGGCCGTCGAGGTCGACGGGGGCGGTGGCTTGATCCTGTGGTTCGGGAGCCGGGACGAGGTGGGCATCGACGGACCGCATCCCGTGATCGCCCGCCAGCGGCGCCTGTCTGGCTCCGATACCGGGTATGCGATCCGCCACCCCGGCGGGGAACACACAGTGTGTGCACTTACTGTCGTTATCACGACGGTGATTGCACACAATAACTCCCGCTGGCCCGTATATCGGACCAGATACCCGATCCACGACTCCCGATCATCCCGAACCGCGACCTGCGCACGGACAATCATCACCATCCAACCCGGTGACCGCGCACAACGGGCTCGGACCGTCACGGACGGAGGCCTGGCGCGCCGCGATCACCCTCAGCCAGTACACACGGTCACAACCCGTTGCGCGGAAGGTCTCACGACGGTTGACAGGCAAAATCACACAATTACCGGCAGGCCTCGGTAACGACAGCAACTGCACACTGATCCCCAAATACTTGGGGAACGAATTGGCTACCCGTAAGACGGATCGGCTACCCGACAATGGTGCCGGGCTGGTAGAACGACATCACCCCGTCCCCACGCCCGGACTCGGACACGAGAAAGACAACCTCGCCGAGGGCACAGCGGAGAATCCGGATCAACCGGGCAGGAGCATCCCTACACGTTGAAGCGGAACTCGACGACGTCCCCGTCGTGCATGACGTAGTCCTTGCCCTCGATGCGGACCTTGCCACGGGACTTGGCCTCGGCGGTCGATCCGGCGTCGATCAGGTCGTCGTAGGCGACGACCTCGGCCTTGATGAAGCCACGCTGGAAGTCCGTGTGGATGACCCCGGCGGCCTGGGGCGCCGTCCAGCCCTGGCGGATCGTCCAGGCCCGGGACTCCTTGGGGCCCGCCGTCAGGTAGGTCTGCAGGCCGAGGGTGTGGAAACCGACGCGGGCGAGCTGGTCGAGCCCGGACTCGGTCTGGCCGACCCCGGCGAGCAGCTCGGCGGCGTCCTCGGGGTCGAGCTCGACGAGCTCGGACTCCAGCTTCGCGTCGAGGAAGATCGCGTCGGCGGGGGCGACGAGCTCGCGCAGCCGGGCCTGCACGTCGGTGTCGGCGAGGCCGCCCTCGTCGACGTTGAACACGTAGATGAACGGCTTGGCCGTCAGCAGCGACAGCTCACGGATCTCCGCCATGTCGATACCGGCGGCCTTCGCCCCGGCGTGCAAGGTGGTCCCACGCTGGAGCAGGTCCTGGGCGGCGAGGGCCGCCTCGAGGACGGCCTTGGGCGTCTTCTTGCCCTTGACCTCCTTGTCGAGGCGGGGCAGGGCTTTCTCCAGGGTCTGGAGGTCGGCGAGGATCAGCTCGGTGTGGACAACCTCAATGTCGTCCGCCGGGTCGACGCGCCCGGCGACGTGGACGACGTCATCGTCGGCGAAGACCCGCACCACCTGGCAGATCGCATCCGCCTCACGGATGTTCGCGAGGAACTTGTTCCCGAGGCCCTCGCCCTCGCTCGCGCCCTTGACGATCCCCGCGATGTCGACGAACGACACGGTCGCCGGGACGACGCGGTCGCTCGCGAAGAGCTTCGCCAGGACGGCGAGCCGCGGGTCGGGCAGCGGGACGACCCCCACGTTCGGTTCGATCGTCGCGAAGGGATAGTTCGCCGCGAGGACGTCCGCCCGCGTCAGGGCGTTGAACAGGGTGGACTTGCCGACATTCGGCAGACCGACGATTCCGATGGTGAGAGCCACGGCCGACAAGGTTATCGGCCGGACGGGGGCTCGGCTGACGCCGTCGGTGGGGAGTGCCACCCTGAGGGGCATGAGCACCCCCACCCTGATCGCGCTCCTGCTCGGGCTGGCCCTCGGCGCGGCAGCGGGCCGGTGGCTCACCCTGACGGTCTGCCGGGGGGAGGCCGCCGCCCTGGTCGCCGAACGTGACCTCCTGCGCGAGCGCGTGACCGACCTGGAGGCCGGGGTCGACCACGACCGTGAGCTGGCGGCGACGCTGTCGCCGCTCACGGCGACGCTGACGCGGGTCGAGGGGCAGGTGCGGTCCCTCGAACGGGACCGGGTCGAGCAGTACGCACGGCTCGGCGAGCAGCTGGAGGCCGTCCGGATCTCCGGCGAGGCGCTGCGCACCCAGACCGCCGCCCTCGCGGGGGCGTTGCGGTCCCCGACGGCCCGGGGCGCCTGGGGTGAGGTGCAGCTACGCCGTGTCGTCGAGCACGCGGGGATGCTCCCCCGGGTCGACTTCACCACGCAGGCGAACGGCACGACCCCGGACGGCGCGGGAGTGCGCCCCGATCTCGTCGTCCATCTCCCCGGGGACAAGCACGTCGTCGTCGACGCCAAGGCCCCTCTCGCCGCCTTCCTGGAGGCGAGCGAGGCGGGTGGCACCGATCCCGCCCGTCAGGAGCGGGCGGCGGCAGCCCACGCCCGTGCCCTGCGCGCCCACGTCGACACCCTGGCGGCCAAGGAGTACTGGACGGCGTTCGACCCCTCCCCCGAGCTGGTGATCTGTTTCGTCCCGGGTGAGGCCTTCCTCGCGGCGGCTTGTTCCGCCGACCCGTCCCTCCTCGAGCACGCGATGAGCCGCCGGGTCGTCCTCGCGACGCCGACGACGCTCCTCGCCCTCCTGCGGACCGTCGCCCTCACCTGGCAGTCCGACGCCCTGAGCGGCAGCGCGATGCAGCTGCTCGCCCTCGGGCGGGAGCTCTACTCGCGCCTTTCCGGTCTGGGCGTCACGACGTCCAAGCTCGGCCGCACCCTGCAGCGCGCGGTGGAGGACTACAACGCGATGGTGGGAACGCTGGAGCGGCGGGTCCTCGTCACGGCCCGGCGCCTTCGGGACCTCGACCTGACGGACGGCGAGCTCGACCCTGTCCCCGTCATCGAGAACGCGCCCCGGCCCCTCACCGCCGCGGAGCTCATCGCCCCCGAGCCTCGCCCCTGATGTCCTCAGGCGCGGCGACCGGGACCGAAGCTCAGCCCGCTCAGCCCAGGTGGGGGGCCGGCGGAGCCCCCGGACGGGTCGCCCCGGCCGCCTTGAGATCACGGTGGAGCTCGCGGGGAAGGGAGAAGAGCAGATCCTCCTCGGCGGTGACGACCTCCTGGACGTCCGCGTACCCGCGCTCCGCGAGCCGGGCGAGCACCTCCCGCACGAGGAGCTCCGGAACGGAGGCGCCGGAGGTGACCCCGACGGTCGTGACGCCGTCCAGCCACTCGTCGAGGATCTCCCCGGCGTTGTCGACGCGGTGGGCCGATGCCGCGCCGTGCTCCAGGGCGACCTCGACGAGACGCACCGAGTTCGAGGAGTTGCTCGATCCCACGACGATGACGAGGTCCGACTCGGCGGCGATCTTCTTCACCGCCACCTGCCGGTTCTGGGTGGCGTAACAGATGTCGTCGCTCGGAGGGTTCTGAAGGAGCGGGAAGCGCCGCCGGAGCCGGTGGACCGTCTCCATCGTCTCGTCGACGGACAGCGTGGTCTGGGACAGCCACACCACCTTGGACGGGTCACGCACGGTGACGTCGTCGGCGTGGGACGGACCGTCGACGATCTGGATGTGCTCCGGGGCCTCACCCGCGGTGCCGACGACCTCCTCGTGCCCGGCGTGCCCGATCAGGAGGATGTCGTGGTCGGCGGTCGCGAACCGGGTCGCCTCCTTGTGGACCTTGGTGACGAGAGGACAGGTCGCGTCGATCGTGCGGAGGCCGCGCCGGGCGGCCTGCTCGTGGACGTCGGGAGACACCCCGTGCGCGGAGAAGATCACGAGCTCGCCCTCGGGGACCTGGTCCGTCTCGTCGACGAAGATCGCCCCTCGCTTCTCCAGCGTCTCGACGACGTGCTTGTTGTGCACGATCTGCCGGCGCACGTACACCGGCGGCCCGTAGTGCTCCAGCGCCTTCTCGACGGCGACGACGGCCCGGTCGACACCGGCGCAGTACCCCCGGGGAGCGGCGAGGAGCACCCGGCGCACGGGTGTCCACGACGAGGGGGACGGTACGGCGGAGGGCGGGGTCGCGTCGGTCGGCACGGGCCCATCGTAGGCAGCGGTCCCCGGGGTCGGCGCGCCGTAGGCTGACCGGGTGAGCCAGCGAGAACCAGTCGTCCTTCCGCCCACCGCGGGCGCCACGACGGCCGAGCGACCGTGGCCGGTCCGGATGCTCACGGCCAAATTGTCCGAATACGTCGCGAAGGCCCCGGCCCTGTGGGTGGAGGGCCAGGTGGTGCAGCTGACCCGCCGTCCGGGCCAGTCGACGTGTTACCTCACACTCCGCGACACGGACGTCGACCTCTCCTTCTCGGTCACCCTCGCAGCACGGGTGCTCGACGCCCTCGCCGTCCCCCTCGCGGACGGCGCCCACGTCGTCGTCCACGCCCGCCCGCAGGTCTTCCCGCGCCGGGGGTCGCTCCACCTCGCCGCCGACGATCTCCGTCCGGTCGGGGTCGGCGAGCTGCTCGCCCGGATCGAGCACCTGCGCCGTGTCCTCGCCTCGGAGGGGCTGTTCGCCGCCGACCGCAAGCGCCGTCTGCCGTTCCTCCCCCGCGCCGTCGGCCTCGTGTGCGGCCGGGCGAGCGCCGCCGAGCGGGATGTCGTCGAGAACGCGCGCCGACGCTGGCCCGCCGTCCGGTTCGAGATCCGCGCCGTCGCCGTCCAGGGGCCCTCGGCGGTGGCCGAGGTGACCGAGGCGCTGAGAGGGCTGGACGCCGAGGCCGAGGTCGACGTCATCGTGGTCGCCCGGGGCGGCGGCTCGCTGGAGGACCTCCTGCCGTTCAGCAACGAGGCCCTGGTCAGAGCCGTGGCGGCGTGCAGGACGCCGGTGGTCAGCGCGATCGGTCACGAGGTCGACTCCCCCCTGCTCGATCTAGTGGCCGACGTCCGCGCCTCGACGCCCACCGACGCGGGCCGCAGGGTCGTCCCCGACGTCGGCGAGGAGCTGGCGGGGGTCGCCCAGGCCCGGCGCCGCGCCGCGACCGCGCTCACGTCCCTGCTCGACCGTGAGACGCGCGGCCTCGCCGCTCTGAGGGCCCGGCCTGTCCTCGCCGAGCCGCGGCGGCTGCTCGTCCCCCACGCCGAGCAGACCGCCGCGTTGCGGAACCGCGCGCGCGTCGCCGTCCGGACCGCCCTCGACCGGGCCACGGACGACGTCGGGCATCTGCGCGGGCGGGTCGCGGCCCTGTCCCCCGCGGCGACGCTCGCCCGCGGCTACGCCGTCGTGCAGACCTCGGACGGCACGATCGTGCGCGACGCGGCGTCCGTACCCGGCGGTGAGCTTCTGCGGCTGCGGCTCGCGGAGGGCGACCTCGCCGCCTGGGCGGAGGGTCCGTGGGCCGACGGCCCGTGGAACGACCAGGACGACGACACGAGCGGCGACACGACCGATCACACGACCGAAGGCCCCGACCAGGGCTTCGATGACCCCGACCAGGAGGAGTCCTGATGACCGGCGAGACCCGTGACCCGGCCCGGAGCGACGTCGAGGACCTCGGCTACGAGCAGGCGAGGGACGAACTCGTCGAGGTGGTCCGCCGCCTGGAGGCGGGCGGCGCCGGCCTGGAGGAGTCCCTGCGGCTCTGGGAGAAGGGCGAGGCTCTCGCGCGCCGCTGCGAGCAGTGGCTGGAGGGGGCCCGTGCCCGCCTGGACGCCGCGACGACGGCCGATCCGTCGTAGGCCGCGCCGTCTCGCGGCGCCGTCTCGCGGCGCCATGATCAGGCGGAACGAACCCTTTGATCAACAGTGGACTTTTGCCGGGTTTTCCGGTGATTTCGTTCCGGGTGATCAATCACTTCGTTCCGGGTGATCGTAATGCCGGTCCGACCAGGGCCACCTCGTGCATCTGCGTTCTCGATCACCCACCAGGAGCACCGCAGCTGACCCGGATACCGGGCACCTCATTCGAAGAGGCGGCGGAGTGGGCTCAATGTGCCGTTCCGAGTGACGAGTCGATGCTCTGAGCGATCGGTAGTCGGATGCCGGATCCGGTACGCCGCCCATCGGCACCACCGTCGGGTAACCGACCCGCCCTCCAGGTAGCCGACTCGCTCTCCAGGTGGCGGGGAATCAGTGTGTGCAATCACCGTCGTGATAACGACAGCAACTACACGCACACTGATCCCTCAATGCCGGAACGACGGGTCGGTCACCCGGTATTAGCATGCCAGACGCGATCCTGGTGAGTGATCAAGGGACACGACGCAGGCGACACACACGACGACACGGGACCCGTTCCGGGCGATCCATCGAGACCGCTCCGGGCAACCCCGCCGCAGCTCACAGTTTGCGATCACCGTCCGTTGCGAACCGTTGCCCGGAAAGGCTCGTTGAGCGCGCGGTCGAATCAGACAAACCCACAGGCCCACGTTCTCGTGACATGACCGAGAACCTGGGTGGCGGGAAGGAGACCAGACGGGAAGGACATCGGGCGGCTCAGGAGGTCATGCGGCAGACCGGATCGATCGGGACGTCCCGGTGGAGGAGAACGATCGGCCCGCGCCAGGAGACGATCTCGAAGCCCTCCCGTTCGAGGCGGTCGAGGGCGAGAGCGGGCGGCGGGGTCTGCCAGCCGGTCTCCTTCTGGTACATGTCGATGACCGCCCAGCTCGCCAGACCCTCGGACATCGTCACCCGGGTGACGTAGTTCGTGCGGGTCAGCTGGGGCGCCAGCTGGTTGTCCGCCTCGACGCACTGGTCCGCGGGGATCATCGGCAGCGTCTCGTGCACCGAGCGCCACCTCAGGTCGCGGTCCCACACCCTGCCGGAGAGAAACCCGCCCGTCACCGGGTAGAGGGCGCTGCGGGTCCACATGCTCCAGGTGGGCAGGACGACGCACCACGCGGCCCACACGACCGCGAGGCTGACGACGACCCGGCGTCCGCCCGCGCGGGTCACCCGCGGGGCGAGGAGACCCGGATGACGCCGCATCAGCCGGGCGACGGTGTCCGCCGCCGCCATGACCAGTACGGGGGCGATGATGCTGGTGTAGTGGAAGTTGGTCTGCCAGAGCAGTTCACGGTCGTTGAGCATGCGCTGGAGCAGGAAGGGCGCCGTCAGCAGCACGTACGGTGACCCGAGCGCGAGGAGGGCCGTCGGCGCGAAGATCGCGACCAGGGTGTGGAACTTCACGGCGGGGGTGACCATCAGGGCCGCGACACGCCACGGGTGAAGAAGCATGAACCGGACGGCGCTCACCGGATCGGGGCCGAGCGCGTTGAAGGTCCAGTAGGTGAAACCCGAAGGACCGAGCGCCGGGATCACCACCGAGGTCGCCAGCCAGAACCCGGCGACGCCGACGAGCCCCAGCCCGCCGCCGAACAGGACGGACCGGCGGCGGTCGCCCGGGCCGAGCGGGCGCCGCAGGGCCACCAGGAGTCCCACGAGGATGACGAGCGAGCCCATGTCCTCGCGCACGAGCAGGAGCAGCAGGCAGCTGACGGCGATGAGCCGGTCACGCCGCAGGTCGAGGGCGTTCACCAGGATCGCCACCAGGAGGACCCCGATGGCGATCTCGTGGAAGTCGAAGTGGACGGCGCCCTGGAGCGGCCAGCTGACGCCGAAGGCGAAGGCCGCGATCAGCCCGATCCGGCCGCCGAACCGGCGCCGCACGAAGGCCCCTACCGGCCAGATCGACAGGGCGAACAGGCCGGCCTGGGCGATGAGGAGGACGCGGGGGTCGTCCCACAGCCAGTACAGGGGTGCGAGGAGGACGAGGATCGGGTGGAAGTGGTCGCCGAGGATGTTGTAGCCGACCCCCTTGAGGGGCGAGGTCGGGACCGAGAACCGCGAGTAGGACCGGATGACCTGGTCGAAGATCCCGAGGTCGAACCCCGTCGTCTCGTACTTCGCATGCCGGGCCAAGGCGTACCCGGTGTACAGGGCGAACAGGATGCTCCCCATCGCCGCGAGGACGAGGTGCTCGGCGCGGGTCCACCGGGGGTGCTCCGCCTCGGGTACGCAAGGCGCGGCGCCGGAGGGCCGGGCCACCGGTCCGGTGACGGGCCCGGTGACCGCTGTGGTCATCGGGAGATCACCGGAATGCCGCGAGCGAGGGTCACCGCGTTGGCGGTCCCTCCGTTCTTGCTGGTCACCAGGGTGGTGCGGTCCTTTCCACGGTGAAGCAGGGCGACGACGTCCCTCACGTCCTTGTAGCGGCGCTCCCAGGTCGTGCCGTCGACCGTCTCCGTCCCGACGGGGACCGCCCCCGAGTCCATGATCTCCAACCATCGGGGGGTCACCTCGGCCGCCTGTTCAATACTCGCGTAGTGCCCGTCTGGTGTGAGATATCCGATGTGCCAGGTGGTGATCCCGTCGGCGCTCCGGCGGACGCCGACGTTGGTCGCCGTCCATCCGGAGGGCAGGCTGCCGGGCACCGCGGGCGCGAACCCGAGCCGTCCGGTCGACCCCCGGGCGGCCGCGGCGACGTCGACGGCCTGCCGGGGTACCGAGTTGGGGAACGGCACCAGCGCGACGATCACCGCCACCATGCCGATGATGACCAGCAGGGACAACACCAGATCCCGGGCCGACCGCGACCAGCTCCGGCGGGGCGGGGTGTCCGGAACCTCGCCGACCGCACTCTGCTCACTCTCGGTACCCGGCTCGGTCCGGGGGCCCGCACTCGACGTCACCGTCCCATGGTGGCGGTTCGGACGGGACACGGGCCAACTGAGGAGCTCCGGACTACTAACGCGTGCGGCCGGTCACCCGGCCGGAGCAGCCGGTCACCCGGCCGGAGCACCCGGCCGGACAGTCCGGCACCTGTGGACGGAGGCGACCGTTGGACGACGTCCTGGTGGTCGGTGAGGCGCTGGTGGACATCGTCCACCGCCTCGACGGCACCTGCTCGGAGCATCCCGGGGGAAGCCCGGCGAACGTCGCTCTCGGCCTGGCCCGGCTCGGCCGGTCCGCGCGTCTGCTCACCCGGATCGGCGACGACGACCGCGGTCTCGCGGTCCGGCGGCACCTCGAGGGCTCCGGCGTGCGGATCGACCCCGGCTCCACCGCCCCGGGCCCGACGTCCTCGGCCACCGCGAGGATCGACGCCTCCGGGGCCGCGACGTACGAGTTCGCGATCGACTGGGACCTGCCCGCGACGATCCCCCTCGACGCCGTCACCGCCGTGCACACCGGGTCGATCGCGGCATTCCTCCCGCCGGGCGGGAACCGTGTCGTCGAGTTGCTCGAACGGGCGTCGGGTTCACTGACGATCACCTACGACCCCAACGTCCGTCCCCGCCTGATGGGCGACCCCGTCACCGCCCGTGCCCGCGTCGAGCACCTCGTCGGGCTCGCCGACGTGGTCAAGGTGAGCGACGAGGACCTGACCTGGCTCGCGGGCGGCACCGATCCGGTCGACGTCGCCCGCGGCTGGCTCGCGCGAGGCCCGGCGATCGTCGTCGTCACCCGGGGTGGCGAGGGGTGCGTGGGGCTCACGCGGGCCGGGTGCGTCGAGGTCGCCGCCCCGGTGGTGGACGTCGTCGACACCGTGGGCGCCGGGGACTCGTTCATGGCCGGTCTGATCGACTACCTGGCGGGCGAGGGACTCCTTTCCCCGGACCGCCGGGAGGCCCTGCGGGCGGCGTCCACCAGGGAGGTCCGCGCCATGGCCGAACACGCCGCCCGGATCGCCGCGATCACCTGTTCCCGTGCCGGCGCCAACCCTCCCACCCTCGCCGACCTGGCTTAGGGACCTTCGCGAATCGAGACACCGGCATGGAGATCAAGCAGTCGCGCAAGCTCGCCAACGTCGCGTACGACGTGCGCGGACCGGTCTTGGAAGAGGCCGTCCGCCTGGAGGGCGAAGGCCACCACATCCTCCGCCTCAACATCGGCAACCCCGCGCCGTTCGGGTTCGAGGCCCCCGACGACATCCTCGCCGACATGATCCACCAGCTGCCGTCGGCGCACGGGTACAGCGACTCGAAGGGCATCCTGCCCGCCCGCCGGGCCGTCGTGCAGTACCACCAGCGCAAGGGCCTGACAGACATCGACGTGGACGACGTCTGGCTCGGCAACGGCGTCTCCGAGCTGATCGGCATGGCGTTGCAGGCCTTGCTGAACAACGGGGACGAGGTCCTCATCCCCGCCCCCGACTACCCTCTGTGGACGGCGGTGACGACCCTCGCGGGCGGGAACGCCGTCCACTACCTCTGCGACGAGGGCTCCGGGTGGTTCCCCGACCCCGCCGACATCGAGTCGAAGATCACCTCACGGACCGTCGCCATGGTGATCATCAACCCGAACAACCCCACCGGGGCGGTGTATCCCCCAGAGCTGCTGACGCAGCTCGCCGAGATCGCCCGACGGCACCACCTGATCCTCTTCTGTGACGAGATCTACGACCAGATCCTCTACGACGGGGTCGAGCACCACTCGGTGGCCGCGCTCGCCCCCGATGTGTTGTGCCTGACCTTCAACGGACTCTCGAAGGCGTACCGGGTGGCCGGATTCCGGTCGGCCTGGGCCGTTGTCTCGGGGCCACGGCAGCACGCGAGCAGCTACCTCGAAGGCCTGACGGTTCTCTCGAACATGCGGCTCTGCCCCAATGTCCCCGCCCAGCACGCCATCGCGACCGCCTTGGGCGACGGTCCGCGGAGCATCACCGCCCTCACTCTCCCCGGTGGACGGCTGCACGAGCAACGTGACCGGACCTGGGACCTGCTGCAGCAGATCGAGGGGGTCAGCTGCGTCAAGCCGAGCGGTGCCTGCTACTGCTTCCCCCGGCTCGACCCGTCGGTCCACCCCGTCGAGGACGACGAGCAACTCGTCCTGCAGCTCCTGCGGGAGCAGCACGTCCTCGTCGTCCACGGACGCGGGTTCAACTGGCCCGGCAACGACCACTTCCGGATCGTCACGCTACCGAGCGTCACGGACCTGGACGACGCGATCGGGCGCATCCAGATCTTCCTCGACCGGCGGCGGGCCTCGCTCGCGTGAGCGGCCGGACCGGCCTGATCGAGCGCCGCGGACGTCGTACCCTCGGCACGTGACGTCCGCCGATCACTCGCCGACAGCCGCCGTCCCGACACCTCCGGGAGGGACCAACCCATCGGGAGGGACCAACCGGATCGCCTACCAAGGTGAGCCGGGGTCGAACTCCGACGCCGCCTGCGGGCAGATGTTCCCGTCGATGGAGCCGCTGCCGTGCCCGACGTTCGAGGACGCCTTCGACGCCGTGACGAGCGGCTTGGCCGATCTCGCGATGATCCCGGTCGAGAACAACCTCGCCGGCCGGGTCGCCGACATCCACGCCCTGCTCCCCGAGTCGAACCTCTACATCATCGGTGAGTACTTCCTGCCGATCCACTTCCAGCTCGCCGTCCTCCCGGGGACGACGCTCGACCAGGTCCGGATCGTCCGCAGCCACGTGCACGCCCTCGGCCAGTGCCGCAGGATCATCCGCGAGCACTCGTGGATCCCCCAGGTCGCGGAGGACACGGCGGGAGCGGCCCGCGAGGTGGCCGAACGTGGTGACCCCTCGATCGCCGCCCTCACCCCCCGCGCGGCCGTGGACCTGTTCGACCTCGACGTCCTGGCGCCGGACGTCGAGGACGAGCACCACAACACGACCCGCTTCCTTGTCCTCTCCCGCGAGCCCCGCCCGGCGCCCCCGAACGACGGGCCGATGATCACCTCGTTCGTCTTCCAGGTGCGCAACGTCCCGGCCGCCCTCTTCAAGGCGCTCGGGGGATTCGCCACTAACGGCGTCAACATGACCAAGCTGGAGAGTTACCAGCTCGGCGGCACCTTCTTCGCGACCCGTTTCTACGCCGACGTCGAAGGCCACCCGAAGGACGGCGCGCTCTCCCTCGCCCTGGAGGAGCTGGCGTTCTTCTCCGTCCACCTGCGGATCTTCGGGACCTACCCCGCGAGCCCGTTCCGCGTCCAGATCGCCGAACCGTCCAACAACCGCCGGCTCCGCCCGTCCGTGCCGCCGTCGCCCCTCTGAGGGCCCGCCGAAGGGAGCGACCCGGGCCGGACCGAGCCGGTCAGGGGAGCCTCGACGTCGATCCCCGCAGCACCAACCGGGCCGGGTGGATCGCCACGTCCTGGACCGGTTGGTGCGCGCCGGTCCCCTCCTGCAGGGCCCGCACGACCCACCGGGCGGCCGACGCGCCCTGCGCGGGCACCGGCTGCGCGACGGTGGTCACGTCGAACGTCTCGGACAGCTCGTGATCGTCCACACCGACGATCGAGACGTCGTCCGGGCAGGTCAGGCCCGCCCGGCGCAGAGCCCGAAGGGTCCCGAACGCCATCTCGTCGGACTGGCAGAACACCGCCGTCGGGGTGCCACCAGGGTGGGACAGCAGCGAGGACATCGCCAGTTCGCCCCCCCGGGCCGTGAACCGGCCGTCGATCTCCCAGCCCTCCTCGACCTCCAGGCCCGCCTCGGCCATCGCGGAGCGGTAACCCTCCGTCCGCAGTCCCGGGATCCCGAAGCGCTCCGGACCGTCGAGATCGCCACCGATGCAGGCGATCCGGCGGTGCCCGAGGTTGAGCAGGTGCTGGACGGCGAGGCGCGCCGCGGCGACGTTGTCGATCCGGTCGCCGTGGACCCCGGCCATCGGCTCGGCGACGGCGGCCATCGGGACGCCGAGGCTGCGCAGGAGGTCAGCCTCGCGGACGTCGAGCGGCAGCGCGACGAGGATCACGGCGTCCACGCGGCGGCGGACCGGCAGCGAGGAGAAGAACTCCCGACGCCGCCGGGCGTCGGCGAGCACGTGCAGGACGAGGTCGTACCCCTCTTCCCGGAGGGCCTCGGCGATACCCCGCACGGCTTCGGCGAAGAACCAGCGGCCCGCGTACGGAAGGATCACCCCCACGGAGCGGACCCGCCCGGTCACCAGGCCCGAAGCCAGCGGGGAGGCCGCGTACTGGAGTTCCTCGGCAGCCTTCAGCACCCGGTCGCGGGTGGTCTGCGACACGTTCGGCATGTCCCGCAGCGCCCGGGAGACGGTCGCGACCGACACCCCGGCCCGCCGAGCGACATCCACGATGCTCGACCGCTGAACGACGCCGCGCACCATCCTTGGCTGCTCCACCTGATCCTCCGCGTCAGACCTCGTCGTCCCTGCCGGCACCTTGGTCGGCCCGCCGCACCGGGCCCGTTGCGAAGAGGGCCTACGACCTCACCGTGGCACGCAGAACGCAGACAAGCAAGCGTTTCCAGGCGACCGCCGACCTAGCCATCCAATTGTCCCTTTCATGGCATCCCAGAGGGGTGATCGACGGGAGAAAACGTTTACGTCCACCGGTGGTGAAGAGACCAGAAGGCCACGCTGCGTCACGCCGAGGTGAGACGTCGGATCATCCAGCATTCGAGCGTGCGCAATCTTACGGAACCCCTCCCCCACCGCCACGAATCCCCGGAGACTGTGGACGGAACGAGATGCTCGCGGAACGGGGGACCTCATCACCGTGGGGTCCCGCGAGGACGGAGGACGTACGTGCCTGCGAACGGAGGCAGGGATCGGGACCGGCGCCGCACCGTCGCGGACGGGACGGTCCGCTTGATGATCGTCGCCCTGCTCGGCGGGCTCCTCGTCGCCTGCGACGGCACCGGCCCCGTCACGACCGGCAAGGCCTCCGGCGGACCGTCGTCCGGGACGGCGGCCGCGGCGCCGCCACCCGCCTCGCTCCCGGGGACGGCGGGGACCGCGAGCCCGTCCGCTCCGGCGGTTTCGCCTGCTCCGGCGACCCCGGTCCCGGCGGGCGGACCCGGCACCACCCGGGGCACCGGGACCAGGGCGAGCCAGTCGACCGGCCAGGGATTCGTCGACACGGCCGTCGAGAACCGGCTGCCGGGCGCCCGTGGCTGGCAGACGTCACAGTCGGAACGCTCGGGACGGCGTCGGCGGATCGAGGGCTTCGGCCACGCGATCAGCGTCACGGCCGGGACCCCCGTCCGCCTGTTCGTCAGCGCCTCCGCCTCGACCTTCCGCATCCAGATGCTGCGTCTCGGGTGGTACCAGGGCCTCGGCGCCCGCGAGGTCTGGACGTCGGTCCCCGTCGCGGGAGGCCTCCAGGCCCCGGCCCGCAAGGATCCGGTGACCCGGATGCTCTCCGCCCCGTGGAAGGTCTCGGCGACCGTTCCCACCGACGGCCTCGTCGCGGGTGACTACGTCCTCAAGCTCCTCGGTGCGGACGGCGCGAGCAGTTTCGTCCCGTTCATCGTGCGGGAGACGAGGAGCACGGACGCTCTGCTGATGCTCAACAGCGCCCTGACCTGGGTGGCCTACAACCCCTGGGGCGGCGCCAACTCCTACAGCGCCACCGGCGGCGGCGAGGGGAGCACGAAGGGGTTCGAGGGTCGTTCCGTCGTGTCCTCGTTCGACCGCCCGTTCGCCCGGGGATCCGGGACGGGCGGCCTGTTCGACGAGGAGTTCAACCTGGTCAGCGCGGCCGAGCGAGGCGGCCTGAGGCTGAACTACGCGGCTGAGGGCGACCTCCACAGCACCCCGCAGATCCTCGACGGCGCCCGGGGGGCCGCCCTGCTGGGGCACTCGGAGTACTGGTCCCGCCCGATGCGGGCGGCTCTGACGGCGGCCCGCGACCGGGGGGTCAACCTCGGTTTCTTCGGGGCGAACCACATCTTCCGGCGGATCCGGCTCGCGCCGTCCGCGCAGGGCCCCGACCGTCTGATGATCAACTACAAGCTCGCCGCCGAGGACCCCGACAAGACCGCCGACTCAACGGCCGACTGGCCGAAGGACCCGTTCCCCGACCCTGAGATCTCCCTGCTCGGCACCCAGTACCGCTGCGCCAAGACCAGGGCGGATCTGGTGATCACCGAACCGGACAGCTGGCTGTTCTCGGGCCTTCACCTCACCCGGGGGCAGAAGCTGCCGGGGATGATCGGCCCGGAGTACGACAGGGTCGTCCCGGCCCTGAAACCACCCCGGCCGATCCAGATCATGGCTCACTCGCCCGTCCCGTGCTACGGGCAGCCCGACTTCTCGGATCTGACGTGGTACTCGCATCCCAGCGGTGCCGGGGTCTTCTCCGCGGGCACCCTCGACTGGAACATGGGCCTCACGAGCCGCGACAAACTGACGCGTACCGTCGTCACCACCGCGACCGAGCGCGTCCTCGCGGCCATCGCACGGCCGAAGGCAGCCCAGACGGTCCCCGCGATCGACACGATGGCGCGGTACTACCACAACCCCTCGGGGATACCGCTCGACCTCGATGGGAAACCCGTCCTCCCCTCGAAGCGCCCGTGACGGCGATCCGGCGAGCGCCCCGGCGGGGTGGCCGCCGGGTGGCAACCGGGCCCGGCTAGGCTCGGGTCCGCCCGCCAGGACCGGGCGGGAAGCACGCTCGAGGAGATGCGCCATGGCCGACACAACGTCCGACACCCCCTACCTGGACATGCTGCCCACCGGCGCGGACGACACCCCGTACCGCTTGCTCGGCACGGAGGGGATCCGGACGGTCGAGGCCGCCGGCCGCACCTTCCTCGAGGTCGCCCCCGAGGCGCTGCGGCTGCTGACCGACACCGCGATGCACGACATCGCCCACTACCTGCGCCCGGCACACCTCGCGCAGGTGCGGCGCATCCTCGACGACGACGAGGCCTCGGCGAACGACAAGTTCGTCGCCCTCGACCTGCTGAAGAACGTCTGTGTCTCCGCCGGCGGTGTCCTGCCGATGTGTCAGGACACCGGGACCGCGATCGTGATGGGCAAGCGCGGCAGCCAGGTGATCACCAGTGGGTCCGTGTGCGACGAGGAGGCGATCAGCCAGGGCGTCGCCAGCGCCTACACGCGCCTCAACCTGCGGTACTCGCAGATGGCCCCTCTGTCGATGTGGGACGAGCGCAACACCGGCACCAACCTCCCCGCCCAGATCGAGCTCTACGCCGACACCGCGCCCGGACACGAGACGACCTACAAGTTCCTGTTCATGGCCAAGGGCGGCGGCAGCGCGAACAAGTCGTACCTCTTCCAGGAGACCAAGGCCGTCCTGAACCCGGCGTCGCTGCTGCGGTTCCTCGACGAGAAGCTGCGCTCCCTCGGGACGGCGGCCTGCCCGCCGTACCACCTGGCGATCGTCGTCGGCGGCACGAGCGCCGAGTTCGCACTGAAGACCGCGAAGTACGCGTCCGCCAAGTACCTCGACACGCTTCCGACGTCCGGCTCGATGTCGGCGCACGGGTTCCGTGACACGGAGCTCGAGCAGCAGGTCCTGGAGCTGACCCGCGGCTTCGGGATCGGCGCGCAGTTCGGGGGCAAGTACTTCTGCCACGACGTCCGGGTGATCCGGCTGCCCCGGCACGGCGCGTCGTGCCCGATCGCCATCGCGGTCTCGTGCTCGGCCGACCGCCAGGTGCTCGGCAAGATCACTCCGGAGGGCATCTTCCTGGAGCAGCTGGAGACGGACCCGGCGCGGTACCTTCCCGACACGACCGCCGAGCATCTGGACGACGAGGTCGTGACGATCGATCTCAACCGGCCGATGGACGAGATCCGCGCCGAGCTGACGAAGTACCCCGTGAAGACCAGGCTCTCGCTGACCGGCCCGCTCGTCGTCGCCCGCGACATCGCCCACGCGAAGATCAAGGAGCGTCTCGACGCGGGTGAGCCGATGCCGCAGTACCTTCGCGACCACGCCGTCTACTACGCGGGCCCGGCGAAGACCCCGAAGGGGTACGCCTCCGGGTCGTTCGGCCCGACGACGGCCGGCCGGATGGACTCGTACGTCAACGAGTTCCAGCAGGCCGGGGGCTCCCTCGTCATGCTGGCCAAGGGCAACCGGAGCAAGGACGTCACCGACGCCTGCGCCGCGAACGGCGGTTTCTACCTCGGCTCGATCGGGGGTCCCGCGGCCCGTCTCGCCCAGGACTGCATCAAGCACGTCGAGGTCCTCGAGTACCCCGAGCTGGGCATGGAAGCGGTCTGGAAGATCGAGGTCGAGGACTTCCCCGCCTTCATCATCGTCGACGACAAGGGCAACGACTTCTTCGCCGAGGTCACCACACCCGTGGCGATGACCATCACGCGCCGTCCCGGGCTGTGACCCCGGCCCCCGTGGTGATCGCTCCTGGTCAGGAGCGTTCCTTCAACCACCGCAGTCTCGGTCGCTGGATGAACGCCTCGGCCTCGGCGATCGCGATCACCACCCGGGGCAGGTCGACGGCCCGCCGGAAGCAGATGAAACGCGGTACCCAGAGGGGCTGGTACTTCGCGTTCGCCCGGTAGAGGGATTCGAGCTGCCACCACCGGGACGCGAGCAACAGCACCTTGTACCAGAGCCGAAGGGCCGGTCCCGCCCCGACGCGCGAGCCTCGCTCGAACACCGACCGGAAGACCGCGAAGTTCAGCGAGATGCGCCGGATCCCGAGATCCCGGGCCTGTTCGGCGACCCCGGTGACGACGAACTCGACGGTGCCGTTCTCGGTCCCACGCGATCGCCGCATGATGTCGAGCGAGAGCCCGTCCGGACCCCACGGCACGAAGGTGAGGACCGCGATGAGCCGGCCGTCGCCGTCCCGCGCCCGGGCGATGAGAAGGTCCGGGTCACGGGGATCACCGAGCCGTCCCAGGGCCATCGAGAAACCTCGCTCGACCTCGTCGCCGCGCAGGACGTCGGCCGCGAACTCCAGTTCGGCGAGCTCGTCGGGAGCCAGCTGGTTCTGCCGGGTGAGATCGAGGGTGTACCCGGCACGGCTCACCCGGTTCACCGCCTGGCGGACGACCCGCATCGTCCGCCCCTCCAGCGAGAACGTGCTCAGGTCGAGGACGGCCTCGTCACCCAGTTCGAGGGAGTCGAGCCCCGCCCGGTGGTACGCGATCGCGCCCTCCTCGGAGGCTGCGAGGACCCCCGGTGTCCAGGCGTAGGCGTCCGCCTCGTCGAGCCACGCCTGGATCGCTCCCGGCCACGCCTCGGGATCACCGAGCGGGTCGCCGGAGGCGAGCGTGACGCTGTCGACGACGCGGTAGGCGACGGCGGCCTTGTGGCTGGGCGAGAAGATCACGGTCTTGTCGCGGCGCAGGGCGAAGTACCCGAGGGAATCCCGGGTCCCGAACGTCTCCAGCAGCCCGCGGACCCGCAGCTCGACGGCGTTCGACAGCCGGATCGGCTGGCGGGCCGGGGCGAGGAGGGCCCCAAGGGTGAGCATCGCGGTGAGGGCGCCGAGGGTGTTCAGCCCGATCATGAGAAAGGTCGAGCCGTACTCGCGCCGGAACTCCAATTCGGGCGTGAACCCGACGAGACCGGCCAGCACCTCCTGCAGACGGGTGCCGAAGGACGACGTGGGGGCCAGTCGCGCGGCGAGCAGGAGACCTGCGGTGATCGAGACCGTCAGCATCACCAGGAGCACCCGCAGGGCCAGCAGCCGCCCGGCGGGCTCCGAAGTGGCGGTGAAGTCCCGCCGGGCCGTGATCAGCAAGGTGAGGACCGCGAGGTTGAGGAGGGCGACGAGGTGATGGTGGAGGGGCAGATGCATCACCAGGCTGACGGACACGGCCCCCACCGTCAGGACCCAGGCGCCTCTCTTGCGGCGGCGCAGCGCCCCCGCCAGCACGAGCATCGCTCCCGCGGCGAAGACGGCGCCGGCGAAGGCCGTTCCCGCGACGACGCCGTTGATGGCCAGCGAGTAGTGGGCGTGGTGGCGGGGGCGTCCCTCGAGAGGGCTGAGAATGTCGAGGACGGCGATCACCGCCGAGAACCGGACAACCCACGCGACGATCATGGGAACCCTGGGCCGCCACCAGGCACGGAACCTCGTGACGACCGGGCGGTCCGCGAGGATCTTGGAAGCGATCGGCACTCGCCTCAGTGTAGGTGCCGCCGGGGGCTGGCAGGATTCGCCCTATGCACCCTTCGATGTCCCCGGCCCAGGCATGGCAGGCGTTACGCGAGGGCAACGTCCGGTTCGTGACCGGGACCCGGGCCCATCCCCATCAGGACGCCGACCGGCGCGTCGAGCTCACCCGGGGCCAGAACCCTTTCGCGATCGTCTTCGGATGCTCGGACTCCCGGGTCGCGGCGGAGATCGTCTTCGATCGCGGCCTCGGGGACCTCTTCGTCGTCCGCACCGCCGGGCACGTCGTCGACTCCGGGGTGCTCGGCTCGCTGGAGTTCGGGGTGACGATGCTCGGGTCACCGCTCGTCGTCGTCCTCGGGCACGATCACTGCGGCGCGGTGACCGCGACGCTCGCCGCCCACCGGCAGGGCACCGTACCGGGCGGTTATGTCAGGGACATCATCGAACGGATCGGCCCGAGCTTGATCACCGCCCGGCACGACCCGGACGATCCCCGCGACGAACTGGACCAGATCATCACCGAACACGTCAGACACACGGGTGAGTTCATCCTCGAACGCTCGACGGCGATCGCCGGGCGCGTACGGTCCGGCGAGTGCGCGATCGCCGGGGTGACCTACTCACTCGACGAAGGACGGGCCCGCCTGGTGTCCTCCCTGGGAGCGGTCGGCTGATGAACGATCCGCTCGACGACCCCGGCCGGACCGTTCCCACCCGGACCGTTCTCGCCCGTGCGGAGGACGAGCACGGGGAGATCGTCCTCTGCCGGCGCGGAGAGGTGTTCGAACTCGTCGTCGACGGGGTCTTCGCCATGGACACCACGCACACCGCGACCGAGGAGGCCCTCGCCACGCTGACGCTCACCCGGCTCCCGGACCCGGGCTCCGGGCCTGGTTCCGGTTCCGGACCTGGTTCCGGGCCGGGCTCCGGGTTCCGGGTGCTCGTCGGAGGTCTGGGCCTCGGGTTCACGACGGCGACCCTGCTCGCCGACCCGCGCGTCGGCGAGGTCGAGGTCGTCGAACTGCACCCCGCCCTCGTCGAGTGGATCGGGCAGGGGCTGGTCCCGACGGCGAAGGGACTCCTCGACGACCCCCGCGTCATCGTCCGGACCGGCGACGTCGCCGACGTCGTCCCCACCCTGCCCCGAGACCGTCTCGACGCGCTCCTGCTCGACGTCGACAACGGTCCGGGCTTCCTCACCCACGCCGGCAACACGACGGTCTACTCGGCGCCGTTCCTCGTGACGGCCGCCCGGGCGGTGCGACGCGGCGGCGTCCTCGGTGTGTGGTCAGCCGACCGGGCCCCCGAACTCGCCGTCGCCCTCGAACGGGCGTGCGGCGAGTGCGAGGAGATCCTTCTCGACGTCACCCGTGACGGCCGGACCTTCACCTACGTCGTGTACCTCGCCCGCGTCGTCCGCTGACCAGTGCCGTCGCCTCGTTCCGGCGTCCCCGGGGACGACGGGTGGGGTCAGGCGTTCCCGCCGGTCAGGTCCGCCGTCACCTCGATCTCGCCGGGGCGGTCGAGCGTGACGGTCACACCGGTGCCGGCCGCCGAGATCTCGTACTCCCCGAGGAAACCGTCCAGGCGGATCCTGCCGTCGGCGTCCGTGCGGACGGTCGTCGGCGGAACCCACCACTCGCCCTTGACGAGGGAGCGCAGAGCGTCGTACGCGGGTTTCGGCGTGCCGTCGGCGCGGACCAGACCGCCGGGCGCCCCGAGCCAGGCGCCGTGGTCGGAGATCCCCCAGTACGTCGCTGACCAGACCGAGGGGTGGGAGAGCAGGGTGCGGTAGTGCCGGACGATCTCCTCGGCCTGGCGTGCCTCCCCCTCGGGGGTCGAAGGCCACGTCGAGGGCTGGAAGTCGTTGAGATCGTCGTACTCCGGGGGCATCGGCTCACCGGAGAGGAGCGTCGTCTCGGTGAAGTGGATCGGCAACCCGTACCGGGAGAACCGGTCGATGATGTCCAGGGTCTTCTCCTCACCCCAGTACCCCTGGTGCATGTGGCTCTGAAGACCGAGGACGTCGATCCCGACCCCCGCTTCGAGCAGACCCTCGATGAGGCACTCGTAGCCCGTCGACATGTCGAAGTCGTTGAGCAGGAGGGTGGCGTCCGGGTTCGCCCGGCGGGCCTCCTCGAAAACCCTCCGGACCAGGGGGATACGACCCATCTCCCGGCACAGGCGGGTGATCCCGTTGTCCTCCCGGTCGAACACAGGCATGATCACGACCTCATTGATCACGTCCCACATGTCGATCACTCCGGCGAAGTCCCGCATCTCACGGTGGATGCGGTCCACCTGGGTGCGGAGGATCTCCTCGTTCGGCAGGTCGAGCAGCCAGCCGGCGCAGATGGTGTGCCAGGTGAGGGGATGTCCCTTCACCACGCAACCGCGCTCGGTGAACCATTCCGCGGCACGGAGCAACCTCGCGGTGTCCGGACGGCCTCGCACCGGCTCGAACCGTCCCCAGTAGAACGGGAGGGTGGCTGCGTTGAAGACGTCGAACCACTGCTCCGCCAGGTGTTCGAGATCTTCCAGCGATTGCGGCGCGTCGTGGCCGTCGGGAGGCGCCTGCGGCTGTTCGCCGTTCGCGAGCGGAAGGAACTCGAAGCCGATCCCGCCGAAGAGGAAATGGTGTCGCCGTTGCGCGACAACCACCTCATGCCCGGCCAGCGGAGATCCCCCGGCCGTGACGTTGATCGTCGCTGACGCCGTCCGGCAGGCCCTGATACGGGCGTCCACCGGGTCCGTGCCCGACAGCGGGGTGGCGTTCGGGAGGGACAGCCCGACGATGGGCTCACGACCGGAAGACATCGCCGCAGTCTAGACGAGCGATCCTGATCTTCAACGGCGCGTCATTGTGGCTGCGCCCCTACGATCGCCGGACCTCGCATTGATCGAGAACTCAGGTGACAGTTGTGATGATCCTTTGTCACATCCGTCACCCAAGTTCTCGATCACCCGGAACAAAGCGATTCTCGCCGGGACGACCTACGTCGACGCTGTCGCCCCGAACCGGACCACGCGCGTGCGGGCCCGGGGCCGGGACGCCGGCTTGGTCTTCCGCTTCCTCGCACCCTTACTCGCACCTTTGACCGTTGCACCCTTGACCGTTGCGGCCTGACTCGGAGCGACCCGGCTCGGAGCGACCCTGACCGCCCCCTTGCTCCGAGCGACCTTGGCCGGCGCGGCCTTGCTCGGAGCGACCTTGCTCGGAGCGACCTTGCTCGGCGTGGCCTTGACCGGCGTGGCCTTGACCGGCGTGGCCTTGACCGGGGCGAACTGGCCGGGGACGACCGGGCCCGGAGCGATCCGGCCCGGGGCGGTCTGGCCCGGGGCGACGCGGGCGGCGGGGACAGCGGGCACAGCAGGGGCGGGTGGACGCCCGTCGTTAGCCGGGGCGTCCGGGGACCCCGCGGCCGACGGCGCCATCACGAGGTATGCCTGC
>JAUPKQ010000086.1 GCA_030837345.1 Actinomycetota bacterium
CGGGCGCCCGGCGGCGCCGTCCGCGGGATGATCCGGCGCGTCGGGACGGGGCGGCTGGCCACCGTCGCGGCCTCCGGGCAGCGGCGGGCGGGGCTGGGGGGACGAGAGGGGCGAGAGTGTCTGTCCCTGGCGCAGCGGCTGCCCGGGGCGCAGGGGTTGCAGCGGGGTGGGGGGACGCAGTCCGGCCTGCTGGTTGAACTGGCCGAACTGGGCCTGTCCGCCCTGGCCGGGCTGTCCGCTCTGGCTGGGCTGCTGCCCGAGGCGCCCGTCGCGGCCGACGACCATGGACGCCGGCACGTCGACCTCCGCGACCGTTCCGGCGGCCTGGGCCCGGGGCGACAGCCGTACGGAGAACGCACCGCGCTGCGAGAGGCGGGCGACCACGTAGAGACCCATCCGGGACGGGACCTGCGTGTCGATGTTGCCGGGCATCGCCAACCGGGCGTTGAGGTCGGCGAGTTCGGATCCGGGGATACCCACACCGGAGTCCGTGATCTCCAGGTGGAGACCGCCGTCCGGGGTGAGAGCGCCGGAGAGAAGGATCGGGCTGGTCGGAGGTGAGTACATCGCGGCGTTGTCCAGCAGCTCGGCGAGCAGGTGGACGAGACCACCGGCGACCGGACCGCTGACGGCGACACCGCCGACGGGCTGCAGGCGGACCCGTTCGTACTGCTCCATCTCGCTCGTCGCGGCGCGGAAGACGTCGGCGATCGGCACCGGGGCGGCGCTGCGGGTGCGGAGCGTCGATCCGGCGAGAACGAGCAGGTTGTCGTTGTAACGACGCATCCGTGCGGCGAGGTGGTCGAGCCGGAACAGGTTGCGCAGCTGCTCGGGGTCCTCTTCGGTGCTCTCCAGCTCGTCGATGATCGCGAGCTGTTTCTCGACCATCGACTGGCTCCGTCGCGACATGCTGACGAAGGCCTCGTCGAGGGCGTTCCTCAGGCGGACCTGCGCCGTCGCCAGCCGGACCGCCTCGTTGGTCAGGCCGTCGACCGCCTGCGCCACCTCGACCGTCTCGGGGCCGGCGTCCGTGCCGGGCGGGAGGACGGGCGGGAGGTTCGTGGCGGCGTCCGGGCCTTCGCGCTCGATCTGGCGCACGATGGCGGGCAGACGGACCGTCGCCGCGTCCACGGCACCGGCCCGCAG
The DNA here is from genome assembly GCA_030837345.1 of Actinomycetota bacterium. Classification (GTDB taxonomy): domain Bacteria; phylum Actinomycetota; class Actinomycetes; order Actinomycetales; family Kineosporiaceae; genus JAUPKQ01. The sequence continues at coordinate 1,147 of JAUPKQ010000086.1, forward strand.
GCGGCGCAGCGGGACGGTGACCGTACGCCCGATCGCGGTGACCAGACCGGAGGCGAGCAGGAGGCTCAGCATCGCCAGACCGGTGACCAGACCGGTGGTGAGCAGAGCGTTACGAACGTTCTCCGCCGCCCTGTCACGGGTGGTCGTCGTGACGTTTGTCACGAGTGTGTCGAGGGCCTTCACGCGGTCGTCGGACGCCGCGAGGTAGTTCTTCGCCGCGATCTCGGCCTCGTCGGCCTTCAGCGCCAGCAACTCGTCGGACCCTCGCACCAGGGACAGGGCCGACTGGCGGAAGTCGTCGATCCGGCCGTCGTCCTCGAGGATCGCCAGGATCTGCCGCCGCTGGTCCGCCGTGGCGCGCGAGTCGGCGATGGAGATCTGGGTGGCCTGCGTCACCTTGAGCTGGATGAGCACGATGTCCGTCTGCTCGGACGCCCGGCGACCTTCCAGCAGGGCGGTCGCGAGGCGGACGGACTCCTCCGTGGCGGAGCTCGACGCGGCGGCGAGAGCGCTCAGCGTGGACGCCGCGTCGACCGTCGTCGCGTCGAGGGCGCTGGCCGTCAGCTCGCGGGCCAGGGCGTTCATCAAGGAGAGCGAGGCCTGGACCTGCTTGGTGTAGCCGGTACGGATGACGATGCTGCCGCGGCCCCGGTTCACGCCTTCGCGGACGAACGGCAACCGGGTGCTGTAGGTCTTGAGCTCGCTGCGGCGGGCCTCGACGTTCGAGGACCATCCGCCGCTCGGCGGATCCGACAGGGCCTTGTCGACCCGGAAGAAGGCCGCGTCGGTCGCGGACCGCGTCGCCTTCATCTCCTGTGCCTGACCGGGGACGAACTTGCCGTCGGCACTACGGTTCGTGGTCGCCTGGATCGTGGCCTTCAGCTCGGTGTTCAGCGCCGTGACGAGCTGATTTGTGAGCAGTGTCACGTCGGCGATGTCGCGCGCTTTCTGCGCGGAACGCAGGGTTCCCACGGATTGTGCCGTGAAGAACAGTCCCGCGCCGAGGATGAGCACGAGCGGACCTGCGACCAGTGCGACGAGCTTGCGCCGGATCGGCCAGGTGGCCAGACCTCGACGGGGGACTGCCACCGGGACTGCCGGTTCTGGCTCCCCTGTCGTGGCTGATCCTTGTCGGGGCACCTGAGACCTCCCTGTTGCCGCGGCCGGCCGCGGAGAAACTGGACGCTCGATCCTTCCTTGCCGACGGGGCGGGCTTCCTGCCTTCGCCGGCGGTGGAACGGACCGATGGTGTCAGACCTTGTGTCGCCGAATCTACGACCTGGGCTCAGTTCAGCCCACCCTCTGTGAAAGGGGTGTACTCATTACACCAATGTCATCCCTCTGGCGGTGCCGATGGCCACGGAGCGTTACGATCTCTCGGGAGGTCGAAACGGGGCGTAAGGTCGCCGGAGCGACGGCAGGGTGAGGGTCGAGCGATCACCTTGTCGTTCCTTCGATGCGGGAACTGCCGGGCTTCGGCGTTACCGTGCTGACCTGACACCCGTACGTGGGGGCGGCCGGGTCGTCACAGTGGGTTGGTCATCTCCGCCGTGGGAGGCATGGGCAACCGTCGAACAGCTCTTGGACCATGCTGTCCAGGCGTCGACTTCGGAAGTGGAGAGGCGAAGAAGTGGCCAACAGCAAGGCCCCGTCGGGGCGGCGGCTCGTGATCGTCGAGTCTCCGAAGAAGGCCCGGACCATCGCCGGGTATCTCGGCCCCGGTTTCGACGTCGAGGCCAGCGTCGGCCACATCCGGGACCTGCCGCAGCCCAGCGAACTGCCCGCCGACATGAAGAAGGGCCCGTACGGCAAGTTCGCCGTCGACGTCGACAACGGTTTCGAGCCGTACTACGTGGTCGACTCGGACAAACGGAAGAAAGTCAGCGAGCTCAAGCGGGCCCTGCGCGACGCGGACGAACTCTTCCTCGCGACGGACGAGGACCGGGAGGGCGAGGCGATCGCCTGGCACCTCCTCCAGGTCCTGGAACCGAAGGTGCCCGTCCGGCGGATGGTTTTTCACGAGATCACCCGCGAGGCGATCGAGCGGGCGCTGCGTGACACGCGCGCCCTCGACGAACGTCTCGTCGACGCCCAGGAGACCCGCCGGATCCTCGACCGCCTCTACGGCTACGAGGTCTCGCCCGTGCTGTGGCGCAAGATCCGTGCCGGTCTCTCGGCAGGCAGGGTCCAATCGGTGGCCACGCGTCTCGTCGTCGAGCGCGAACGCGACCGGATGGCCTTCCGCCCGGCGTCGTACTGGGACGTCTCCGGCATGTTCGCCCCCCGGGGCGAGGCTCCCGGGAGTGCCTTCGGTGCCAGGCTCGTCCTCCTGGACGGCACGCGCGTCGCCACGGGCCGGGATTTCGACGACACCGGGCGCCTGACGCAGGCCGCCCGCCGGGCGGGGACGGCGCAGCTGGACTCCCAGGCGACGACGGCGCTGGTCGAGGGCCTGCGAGGGCGGGCGGCCGCCGTCCGGTCGGTCGAGGAGAAGCCCTACTCCCGCCGTCCCGCCGCGCCGTTCACGACGTCGACCCTCCAGCAGGAGGCCAGCCGCAAGCTGCGCCTGTCGTCGCGGCAGGCGATGCGGGTCGCCCAGACGCTGTACGAGAACGGCTACATCACCTACATGCGTACCGATTCCACCCAGCTCTCGACCGAGGCGGTGGACGCCGCCCGCCGGCAGGCGGCGCAGCTGTACGGCACGTCCTACGTGCCCGACCGTCCGCGGACGTACGTGAACAAGACGAAGAACGCCCAGGAGGCGCACGAGGCGATCCGCCCGGCGGGCGACAACTTCCGCACTCCGGCGCAGGTCTCCGGGGAGCTGCGCGGTGACGAGTTCCGGCTGTACGAGCTGATCTGGAAACGCACCATCGCCTCACAGATGGGGGACGCCCGGGGCTCGACGGCGTCCGTGCGGCTCGCCGTCCGTCCCGAGCGGCCTCTCACCGTCCCCGTCGCCGACGGCGTCGAGGGCGGGGCCGTCCAGGTGACTGAGGCCCTGTTCGCGGCGTCCGGCACGGTGATCACCTTCCGTGGCTTCCTCGCCGCCTACGAGGAGGGCCGGGACGACGAGCGCAACGCCGAGTCCGACGACAACCGGCGTCTGCCGGAACTGCGCGTCGGCCAGGACCTCGACACCCGCGATCTGACCGCGAACGGCCACGAGACCGCGTCTCCGCCGCGGTACACCGAGGCCAGCTTGATCAAGGCGCTGGAGGAGCGGGGGATCGGACGCCCGTCCACCTACGCCGCGACGATCAGCACCATCCTCGACCGCGGCTACGTCACCACCAAGGGCAACGCCCTCGTCCCCACGTGGCTGGCCTTCTCGGTCACGCGGCTCCTCGAGGAGCACTTCGGGCGTCTCGTCGACTACGACTTCACCGCGGCGATGGAGGAGGATCTCGACCGGATCGCCTCCGGCCAGGAGGACCGGCGCCGCTGGCTGTCGCGGTTCTACTTCGGTGCCGACGGCGGTGACGGCACCCCGGTGACCGTCGGAGGTGCCGACGGCGCGGGCGGAGGGCTCAAACCCCTGGTCGACAGCCTCGGGGAGATCGATGCCCGCGACATCAACACCGTCCAGCTCGGCGAGGGGATCGTCCTGCGGGTGGGGCGTTACGGGCCCTACCTGGAGGTGACCGGTGAGGACGGCGCCGAACCCCGCCGCGCGAGCGTCCCGGACGACGTCGCTCCCGACGAGCTGACCGTCGAACGAGCCCGCGAGCTCCTGGAGACCCAGGCCGACGGCGACCGGGTGCTCGGCGTCGACCCCGCGACCGGCCGGACCGTCGTCGCGAGGTCCGGCCGCTTCGGGCCGTACGTCACCGAGCAGCTGGAGGACGACGCCCCCAAGTCGGCCAAGCCCCGCACCGGCAGTCTCTTCAAGAGCATGCAGGTGCAGACGGTTTCGCTCGACGACGCCCTGCGGCTCCTCTCGCTGCCCCGGCTCGTCGGCACCGACCCGGCGACCGGTGAGGAGATCACCGCCCAGAACGGGCGCTACGGGCCCTACCTGAAGAAGGGCACGGACTCCCGCTCCCTCACCGCCGAGGACCAGATCTTCGACATCAGCCTGGACGACGCGATCGCCATCTACGCACAGCCCAAGACCCGGGGGCGGCAGGCCGCGACCGCGCCGTTACGGGAACTCGGTCCGGACCCGGTCTCCGGCGGCCTCATCGTCGTCAAGGACGGCAGGTTCGGCCCCTATGTGACGGACGGCACAGCCAACGCGACGCTTCGGAAGGACGACGCCGTCGAGTCCGTCACGTTGGAGCGTGCCGCCGAACTGCTCGCCGAGAAGCGCGCGAAGGGTCCGGCGTCCGGTCGGCGAGGTGCGAAGAAGGCCACGGCGAAGACGGCGACGAAGACGGTGGCCAAGACCGGTACGAAGACTGCGACGAAGACCGCGGCCAAGAAGGTCGCTGCCAAGAAGGTCGCTGTCAAGAAGGCCTCCACCTGACGGTCCGTTCCGGGTGACGGCTTTCCCGGATCGTCCACTCTGCGGGAGGACACGGTTACCCTGACGGCGTGAACAGGCACCAGGAGAGGGTCGGGCGGGGCCGATCGGATCCCGGCACGGTTGCCGAGGGCGATATCCCTCCCGACCATGACGTGGGGGCCGTTCTGCGGATCGTCCCCTTCCGTCGGCTGTGGATGGCACTCGGCCTGTCGAGTTTCGGCGACTGGCTGGGGCTCCTCGCGACCGCCGCGATGGCCAAGAACGTCGCGTCCGATTCCTACACGGCCCAGAACTTCGCCATCGCCGGAGTGTTCCTGCTCCGGCTGGCACCGGCCGTCGTTCTCGGCCCCCTGGCCGGGGTGTTCGCGGACCGGCTCGACCGTCGCTGGAACCTCGTCCTCGGCGACCTGCTCAGGGGCGTCCTCTTCGCCTCGATCCCCCTCGTGGGAAGTCTCGGGTGGCTTTACGCCGCGACGCTTCTCATCGAGTGCGTCGCCCTGTTCTGGATGCCGGCGAAGGACGCCAGCGTCCCCAATCTCGTGCCGAAGCACCGGCTCGAGGCCGCGAACCAGATCAGTCTCGTCGCCACCTACGGCAGCGCCCCTCTCGCAGCCCTCGTCTACGCCGGGCTCGCTCTCCTCTGTGACGGCGTCAACAGCCTGGTCACCGATCCCGTCGCCGACCCGGTGTCACTCGCCCTGTACTTCAACGCCCTGACCTTCCTCATCTCGGGCCTGGTGATCTGGCGTCTCGAGTTGCCTCCCAGCCCCATGGCCAGCAACGACCAGGTCGGCGTGCTCGCGTCGGTCGTCGACGGCTGGCGGTACGTCGGCCGGAACCCCGTCGTCCGGGGTCTGGTCATGGGCATGCTCGGCGCGTTCGCCGCGGGCGGTTTCGTCGTCGGACTGTCCCAGACGTTCGTGGACGATCTCGGCGCCGGGCAGCCAGGTTTCGCCGTTCTGTTCGGGTCGGTGTTCGTCGGGCTCGCGGTCGGCATGTGGGCGGGGCCCCGGCTGCTCGTCGACTTCTCGCGCCGCCGGCTCTTCGGGCTGGCGCTCGCGTCGTCCGGTTTCTTCCTGATCCTGCTGGCCCTGATCCCGAGCATCGTCGCCTCGACGATCCTCGCCGTGGCCGTCGGCGCGGGTGCCGGCATCGCCTGGGTCACCGGCTACACGCTGCTCGGGCTGGAGGTCGACGACGAGGTTCGCGGGCGCACGTTCGGCTTCTTGCAGTCGTCGGCGCGCGTCGTCCTTGTCGCGGTGCTGGCGGCCGGGCCCGCCCTGGCTGCCCTGGTCGGCACCCATCGCCTGCGTCTCGGAGACCGGGTGACGCTCACCTACAACGGTGCGGCGTGGGTCTTCGTGCTCGCGGGAGTGCTCGCCCTGGTCATGGGCTGGACCTCCCTGCGCCAGATGGACGACCGCCCCGAGGTGTCCCTCCTCGCGGACCTGCGCCGCTCGTTGCGGAGAGTACCCGTCGGCGACGACGTCGACCGGGTTCCACCCGGGCGCAAGATCCCGGCCGGGCGTCCCTATCCGGGGGTGTTCATCGCGTTCGAGGGCGGTGACGGGTCCGGCAAGTCCACCCAGGCCCGCGAGCTCGCCGAATGGCTGCGGGACGACCAGGGCCACGACGTCCTCCTCACCCGTGAACCCGGCGCGACCTCGTTGGGTGTCGAGCTGCGGGCTCTGCTCCTCGGTCACGGGACCGAGATCGGGGACCGCGCCGAGGCCCTGCTGTTCGCGGCGGACCGGGCCCACCACGTCGCCACCGTCGTCCGCCCGGCCCTGAACCGCGGCGAGATCGTCGTCACCGACCGCTACTCCGACTCCTCGGTCGCCTACCAGGGCGCCGGGCGCGATCTCGCCCCGGACGACGTCGCCAGGCTGTCGCAGTGGGCCTCCGAAGGACTCCGTCCGGATCTCACGGTGCTGCTCGACCTGGCGCCCGAGGTCCAGCAGGCCCGCCGTGCCGCGGACACCGCCCGCACCGGGGACGACCGCCTCGAGTCCCTTCCTCCCGACTTCCACCAGCGGGTCCGGGACGGGTTCCTCGACCTCGCGCGACGCGACCCCCACCGGTACCTCGTTCTCGACGCCTCGGTGTCACGGGACCAGCTGCAGGAGAACATCCGGCACCGGGTGCGCGACCTCGCGCCGATCTCGGCCCGTCGCCGGGGAGAGCTGGCGGCGAGGCTCGCCGCGGAGGAGGATCAGCGAAGGCGCCGGGCCGCCGCCGAGGCCGAGGTCCTCAAACTGGACGCCGACCTCCGCGACCGTGGTCCGGACGACAGCGTGCGGGCGCAGGCCCTTCTCGCGGCGCAGCAGGTCGAGGAAGGACGTGAGGCTTCCAGGGAGGCCGAACGGACCGAGGGGGACGATGGAGGCCGTCGAGTTGACCGCGACGAACCGAGCGAGAGACTGCCGGAGTGACCGCCGGAGTGAGTGAGCCCGCGACCGTCGCGGAGGGCGTCTGGACCGACGTCGTCGGCCAGGTGGCCGCCGTCCGCACCCTCGACCGCGCCGTCCGGGCCGCCAGCGTCCCCGGACCCGGACCCGGAGGCATGACGCACGCCTGGCTGATCACCGGCCCGCCGGGGTCGGGCCGCTCGACGGCGGCCCGCTCGTTCGCCGCCGCGCTCCAGTGTGCGCGGCAGGGGTGTGGCGAGTGCCACGAGTGCCGGACCGCTCTGACGGGGGCGCACCCCGACGTCACCCTCCTGGCGACGGAACACGTCTTCCTCCGGGTCGAGGACGTCCGGCCGCTGGTCTCGGTGGCCCAGCAACGCCCCTCCCTCGGGCGCTGGAGGGTCATCGTCATCGAGGACGCCGACCGTCTGAACGACACCTCCGGGAACCTCCTGCTCAAGGCCGTCGAGGAACCCCCTCCACGCACGGTGTGGGTGCTGTGCGCGCCGAGCCCGGACGACGTCCTGGTCACCATCCGGTCCCGCTGCCGTCACGTCGGTCTGAGGATCCCCCCGGCCGCGGACGTCTCGGCCCTGCTGCAACGCCGTCACGGCGTCGATCCCGCGATCGCAGCCTTCGCCGCCCGGGCGGCCGGAAGCCATGTCGGCATGGCCCGAAGACTCGCCGTCGACGAGAACGCGCGGATCCGGCGCCGCGAGGTCCTGCGCCTGCCCGAACGCCTCACGAGTGTGGGGAACGCCGTTCTCGCCGCGGCCGACCTGATGAAGGTCGCCACCGAGGAGGCCAAGTCGGCGACGACCGAACGCGACGCCGCCGAACGCGCCGACCTGCTGCGATCGCTCGGGGCCGAAGGCGCCACGAGCCTGCCTCCCGCCGTCCGTGCGCAGGTGAGACAGCTGGAGGAGAACCAGAAGCGGCGGGCGACCCGTGCCCAGCGGGACGTCCTCGACCGCTCCCTGATCGACGTGCTGTCCCTTTTCCGGGACGTCCTCGTCGTCCAGTTCGGGGCCGAGGTGGAACTCGTCAACGCCGAACTCGGCGAGGACGTCGAGCGGCTGGCCCGGGCGTCGGCCCCGGAGGACACGGTCCGCCGGATGGATGCGATCGGGCGCGCGAGAAGGCGCATCGCCGCGAACGTCGCCCCCCTGCTCGCGGTGGAGGCGCTCATGGTGGAACTGCGTTTCGTCAGGGCTCGTTGAGCCGCCGATGTCTGCGATGAGGGTGTCGATGCGTCGTCTGGTTGCTGTGGGGGCAGGGCTCGTCCTGCTGGCAGGGTGCTCGACCGGGCTGCCGGGGGACAGCTCGCCCGACCCGGTACCGCCGTCCCCCAGCACCTCTCCTCCGGCCGCCGACGACCCGGCGCGCCGGGCCGAGTTCGCGGCCTTCTACGGGCAGAAGGCCACCTGGAAGGACTGCGAGGACGGATTCGACTGCTCCTCGGTGAAGGTCCCGGTCGACTGGGCGGCACCGACCGGGCCGACGCTGGACCTCGCCCTGATCCGGCGCAAGGCCACCGAGAAGAAGATCGGCTCCCTGCTGGTGAACCCGGGCGGCCCCGGGGCCTCCGGCGTGGAGTGGGTGCGGATGGCGGCGTCGAGTTACGGGGCGCCCCTGCGGGCCTCGTTCGACATCGTCGGCTGGGACCCCCGGGGCATCGGTGACTCGTCCCAGATCAGGTGCGTTCCCAACGACGAGCTCGACGAACAGGTCGCGAGGGATCCCGTCCCCGACGACCCGGCTGAGCAGTCGCAGATGATCAAGGACGCCAAGGACTTCGGGAAGGGATGCCAGCTGCGCACCGGCGCGCTGGTGGGCCACGTCGACACCCTGAGCACCGTCAAGGACATGGACGTGCTCCGCGCCGTCCTCGGCGACAAGACGCTGTCGTACTTCGGGGCGTCGTACGGCACGTTCCTGGGGGCCTGGTACGCCGAGACCTTCCCCTGGCGGGTCGGCCGTCTCGTGCTGGACGGCGCCGTCGACCCCTCCCTCGACCCCAAGGGGTACATCGAGGGCCAGGCGATGGGCTTCGACCGCGCCCTCAAGGCCTACCTCACCGACTGTCTCAAGCAACAGGACTGCCCGTTCCGGGGCTCCCTGGACGATGCCCAGGCCCAGCTCGGCGACCTGATCGAACGCTCCGACGAGCAGCCCCTGCCCACGGCGTCCAAACGGCAACTCACCCAGGCGCTGCTCATCACCGGCGTGGTCCAGGGCATGTACTCCGACCGCTTGTGGAAACCGCTGGGCGAGGCGCTGAAGAAGGCCCTCCAGGGCGACGGCACCGCCCTGCTCGCCATGGCCGACCAGTACTACCAGCGGGAACAAGACGGCCAGTACGGCGCCGTCGTCCAGTCGAACGGCCCGATCTACTGCCTCGACCACCCCGAGACCCGCACGGTCGACCAGATCGCCGCCCACGCGAAGGAACTTCAGCGTCGTTACCCGCCCCTCGGCGAGTCGATGGGCTGGAGCGCGATGGGCTGCCGGGATTGGCCCTTCCCCGCCGCCGTCCAACCCAAACGTCTCACCGCCCCCGGCGCGGCTCCCATCCTCGTCGTCGGCAGCACCGGAGACCCCGCCACCCCCTACGAGTGGTCACAGGCTCTCGCCTCCCAGCTGTCCAGCGGACGGCTCCTCACCAGGGAGGGCTTCGGCCACACCGGCTACGGCGAGTCGCGCTGCATCAACTCCGCCGTCGACGAGTACCTGGTCAACGGCAAGCTTCCCGACAAGGGCACAACCTGTAAGTGACCGTCCCCGGTCCCTGTCCGGCGTCGCCGGACAGGGACCGCCGGGCTCTTGCCGGGGTCTGGCGGGGGCCGATGAGGACCGCATAAGCGGCGCGACTGGGATGTTTTGACGCTCCCGGGGGTCGTGTGACATCCGCTGGGCGCCAGAACGGGATGTAGCGGACGTATCGCACCTATTGGAACGTCTCCACTTCCGATTGTCCGCCGGGAGCGCCTTGCCTGACCCGCTCTTCGACTATCAGACCCGTCGCCTCGGCCAGAAGCGCCCAACGTGTGCGATCGCTGTCGCGATGGATAGTGCGCGTAGTTGCCGCCGGGTCGAGGTGGGGCTGGGTGGCTCGGCATCGGTGGCAGGGGCGGTGGATCGCATGATCCTGGGTCATATCTGTCATCTCTGGTCTCGATCACCTCTCGCGTGCACCCCGTGCGACCCCGAGATCGGGTAGGGGACCCGTTGGTCTGGCCGTGTGCGCTCAACGTGTGCAAATACCGTCGCGATCGCGACAGCGACTGCACACGTCGATGACCCGTGACGGCCCTGGACGCTGGGCAACGCCCGCCGCCCGTCTTGATCGTCGCTGCTCGGCTGCGGCTGTGGACCACTGCTCGTCGTGAGCGAAGCACCCCCGGAAGCACGTATACTCATGCACCGTGCCCGTCAGCTGCGGGCCATGCCGCCTTAGCTCAGTCGGACAGAGCGACGCACTCGTAATGCGTAGGTCGTGGGTTCGATTCCCACAGGCGGCTCAGTGCAAAGCCCCAGGTCAGAGCCTTGATCCTGGGGCTTCTTGCTGTCTGGGGCGACACGCCGTGGGACAGTGCGTGGGACACGGCGTCATCGAGCGGGTTACGTTCCGGCTCATGTCGGGTGGATCGATCGAACGGTTGCCGTCGGGGCGGTGGCGCGCGGTGGTGCGTGCGGGCCGGGATCCCATCACCAAGCGTTACATCAAGTTGACCGAGACCTGTGCGACCGAGGGCGCCGCGATCGCCGCGCGGGAGCGGATGCTCGCCCAGGTCGAGGCGGGCAGCCATCCGGACCGTGCTGCGACGGTCGCTGTGCTCATGGAGCGGTGGATGGACGTGGTCGACCACGAGTTGTCGACGGCGGAGACCACGGCCGGGTACGTGCGGCGGACCATCAATCCGGCGCTGGGGGAGTGGACGCTGCGAAAGCTTCAGCACCGGGTCGACATTCTCGACCGGTTGTACAAGCACCTCGGGCGGTGCAACGTGTTGTGCGATGGGCGTCCGTTCGTCGAGCACGTGCGGTCGGATGCTCATGATTGCGAGAAGGTGGGATGCAGGCAGCATCGGTGTAAGCCGATGGCGCCGTCGACGATCCGGCGGATTCACGCGATCCTGTCGAGCGCGTTGAACTATGCGATCTCGTGGGGGTGGATCGAGAAGAACCCCGCGACGTACGCGCACCCGCCGAAGCTCTCGCGTCGCCGTGCCCGGCCGCAGTCGCCGGACAAGGTGGTGCAGCTGCTGAACGC
>JAUPKQ010000087.1 GCA_030837345.1 Actinomycetota bacterium
AGGTCCGCGAACAGCTGGGGAAGGACGACGTGTGGCAGGCCCGCAGTGCGGGACGGCTGCGGGCGCTCATCGTCCTGGCCGTGGCCCTCGGGGAGCGGGAATTCGTCTTCGAGCGCAGCAGCGCGGTCCGTGCCTGGGAGAACCCGGCGCTGCGCGACATCGTCCGGGACTTCCAGCTCTGCGACCCTGCCGCCGGACGCAGAGAATACAAGGAACAGCGTCTTCGGGACGATCACTGGTACCTCGGCCTCGTCACGCTCATCGCCGGCCTGCTCTGGATAGCCCTGCGCGACGCCGCCGCCGGAGACTTCTGCTTCGATCCGTTCGGCGGCAGCATCACGCACCGTGACCTCGACCTTGAGGAGCTGGGAGCCCTCTCGGGTGGCGGCCTCGGCGGAGCCCGGTTCTCCGGCCACCGGGCCGCCACTTCGCCGGGCGGGCCGGGCCTGGACACCACCGGGCGGACCAACCGGGCCGGGATGACCTTCGACCGGCGGGCGGGCACCCTCCACCTGTCCGTTCCCGACCTCGCCCTGGAGGGCCTCGGCCTCCAGCGGACGACGTGGGCCGTGACGACCGGGGCGATCCGGATGCGGGAGCTGACCGTCGACGCGACGTTCGACACGTCGGATCTCCGCTACCCGCGGACGATCGACCTCGGCGCCGCCCGGGCCTCGCTCTCCGACCTCCTGCTGACGACCCCGCGCTCCGGCTACACCGCCGGCCGGATCGACCTGCGCTCGCTGCACCTCACCGGATCGGCCTCCACCGTCCCCGGCCACGCGACGAACGGCCGGGGGGCCTGGACGTACGTCCCCGTGTTCGGCCCGCTGATCGAATGGATCTCACAGCTGTTCACCCTGATCGGGCTCGGCGTGAGCGGGATGGACTCGCTCGCGACGGGGATGACGGAACTTCGCGGCGCGCACGTCACGATCGGTGGCGTCGAGATCGAAGGCCTGCTCCTCGGGAACACGCCGATCGAGCGGGTGACGGTCGGTCCGGTGGACATCGGCTGGGGCGGGACCCGCGCCGCCTACCTCCAGGAGCAGGAGCGCGCGCTGACGGCACGCCTCGCCCGCGCGCCGCAAGGGGTCCGCCGGGACCGGCTCGTCACCCAGCTCGCGCGGGTCAGGCAGGAGCTACCGACGGCGCTCGACGAAGACCGCCGGCTCGACGAGCTGATCCGCCGGTCGCAGCGAGACCCCCGCAGCCTGACGCCGTCCGACCACGACACGATCCGGCGTCTCCAGCGCGGTCCCGGTGGGCTGGTCGTGGACACCGGCAGGATCGAGCTGACGGGCGTGGGGGACCTCGCCGAGCGCGCGACGGTCGAGCGGATCAGCGGCGAGGTCACCGCCACCGCGATCACCGGCGACCGGCTGACCGACACCGCGCTCGCGGACCGGTTCGCGGCCTCCGGCCCGCCCGTCGCCGTCGTCGGTTCCCTCGACGCCGCTGGTGGTTTCGACCTCGGTGACAGCGACATCACGCTCCAGCCGCCGACGGAGCAGCGGCTCCGGCGCTGGCGCCAGGAGGCCGACGAGGCCGGAGGCCGGAACCGGGTGGCCCGGCTCGACGTCGCGATCGGCCTGCGAGGTGAACTCGACCGGTTGCGCGCGGCGCAGGACGCCAGGGCTGCGTCGGGGCGGCCGGCGAGCGCCGCGGACGCCGCGCGGATCGAGGCGCTCCTTCGGCTGCTCGCGACGACGATCCACCTGGAGGAGGTCTCGGCGCGGTTCGACGCGACGCGCGGCACGATCGTCCTGGACGCCGAGCGCGTGACGGGCGGGCCGGTCGAGGGTTCGCCGGTGGGGCTGAACCGGTTCGACCTTGAGGGCGTTCGCGTCCCGATCGCCCTGGATCCGGGGGCCGTCCCCGCGCTCCTGCTCATCCCCGAGCAGCTCGAAGGGCTCAGCGACGAGGCACGCGCCCAGCTCTACGGCGAGCGCGCCCGCTCCAGCGTCACCGGTGCGGGGCTGTCCCTGCGCCGTGCCGTGCTGAGCGATCTGCGTGTCGGCGCGGGGGACTCGACGGTCGGCGAGATCGTCATCTCCGATCTTCGTGGTGGTGTTCTCACGCCGGTGGCGGAGGGTGTGCGGATCTCCGGCTTCCACGTCGGGTCGATCGAGGGACGAGGCGCGCGGATCCGGAGGGGCGCGCACTCGATCGACGCCCCCGGCGGTGTCGCCGTCGAGGGCGTCGACGCCTCGTTCACGATCTGCCTGAGCGAGGAGAACGCCGTCCGGGGCGCGAGGATCGACAGCGCGAGCATCGCGACGATCCGCCTGCTCGAACCGGCCGCCCCCGACGTCGTCGACGCCTCACAGCCCGGCACGACGCAGCCCGGCACGACGCCCGCCGCTCCGCTGAGCTACACGAACCTCGCGGGCGGGTACTCGGTCCGGCTGTTCGACGGCGCCCTGAAAGGGATCTGGTTCCAGGACGTCCTCCTGTCCTCCACGGAAGCGGGCATCGACGTCCGGTCGGCCCGGGAGCCCGGCGGGGAGGGACCCGAGGCGTCCGACCGCCCGCTCGGCGGGATCCGGGGGATCGACGGGCTGCGCCTCGCGGCCTCGGTCGGTGGGTGGCGCGCCGACACGACGATCTCGACCCCGGCCGGCGAAGGCCGCACCGGTGGGGCGATCACCGTGGGCCAGGCCCGGCAGGGTGGCTGGTTCCTCGACCTCGCGGGCCTTCGCCCCGCCGGCACCGAGATCCGCTCGCCGGACGGCTCGGTCCTGGTCCGTCGCCTGGACCTGGCGAGCAGCCACCTCCGGTTCGACGACCAGGGCATCTACCTGGACTCTCTCGACATCCCTCTCGTCGAGGCCGGGGGTCTGCGGTGGAGGATCGGCTCGGCGGGCACGCTGTCGAGCATCGGCGGCGCGACGCTGCGCGGCATCACGGCACGGGCCCGGGCCCGGCTCGTGGAGCGCGGCGGCGAGCGCCGGATCAGCGAGTTCGTCCTCCCCGAGCTGCGGGTGCGCTCGATCACCGCGCAGGACCTCCGGTACACCGACGGTCCGATCGACGTGCGGGTGCGCCGCCTCAACCCCTCGGACCCGGCTCCCGCGATCATCGAGGACGTCGTCGTCACCGACGTCCGGTGGGAGCCGGGCAAGACCACGGACTTCACGGTTCGCACGGGCTTCGCCGCGGTCGCCGTCGACGCCGGGTCGGGCAGGCCGCAGGCGGCGGTCGACGACCGCGACTGGGGCTTCGTCGGCCGGCTCTGGGCGGGGAGCCTTCAGGTGAACCGTAAGGGGAACGACTGGGCCGTCGGAGCGGGCGGGCTCGGTTCCGCCGGTCACGCGCACGTCGCGGGGCTGGGGAGCACGGACCTGGCGGTGGAAGGTGTCGATCTTCCGAACCTGGTTTTCGGCGCCGATGTCATCTCCGTGCCCGAGGGAGCTGCCGGCATGCTCCGCATCCGGTCTCTTGAGCTGTCCGCCATGACGTTCCGGGCGGCCGGAGCCACGATCTCGACACCGGCCCGGAGCAATGTTCTCTTAGAGGATTTCTCGACCGCGCTCGACATCCACCTCGCCGACGTCATCCAGGCCGTCGGGCCGACCAAGCGAACGATCAGCAGCATCGTTCTGCACTCCGTCGACGCCTTCTGCCTGTCGACGAGCGGGTTGAGGATCGACGTCCCGGGTGCTTTCAGCACGACGCTCTCGACCGGGGGCACCCGCCGTAGCAGAGTCTCGGGCATCCATCTTCGCGAACTGGAGCTCACCGCCGTCCCGAAACGGGGCGGCGGGTGGAAGCTGCAGATGTCGAGTTTCGCTGAGATTCGCATCGACCACGTCGACCTTCACGACCTCTCCTTCTCCGCGCCCCTCGACGTTCCCCTCGGCGCCGACGTTCCGGAGCCGCAGCGCAGGGAGCAGGCGAAGGCCGACTACACGCAATATCTCGCCGACAAGAGCAAGGGCCTGGCGACGGCCGAAGACTGGGTCAACGCCTTCAGACAGATCATCGACACGGCCAGGGGCACGATCCACGTCGACCTGACCCTCCCGATCTACTTCCGGGGAGTCGATCTCGGCGGCCGGATCACGGCCACGATCCAGATCGTCAACGGGGAGGTCAGCTTCTCGAGTCTCAAACGGCAGATCTGTCGAAAGCTCCACCTCGCGGACACGGTCATCGACTTCGTGGTACGCGACCGAACCCTTGTCCTCGAGTTCGACCCGACGAAGGCCGGTGCCGTCGTCCTCGGGATTGCCGGGGCGGCTCTGGGAGCCCTCCTCCGCGAACCACTCGTCACGTGGGACCTGAGTCCGGGGGAAGCGGCACGAGCCCGGACGACGGGCCTGGCCCGTGTCGCGCGCCTCCTCGTCCCCCGGCGGACGCCACCGGGGTCATCCCCGCTCCCCGTGGAGATCGACTTCGGCCGCATGGTCCTCGACCGGCTGGATGTCGACCTTGACCTTCGCAACGAAGCCCCGCTCACGGTGACACTGCCGTCGGGGCGCGGGCGCCTGGTGTTCGAAGCGAACGCCTTGCAGGGTCTGAGAATCGGCATCGGCGCCGGTATCCCGGGCCGCCCGGAGCCGCCTCCCCGGGTCTGTGCGATCATTCCGCCGGCTCAGGCCGCGATGACATTCGCCGCCGATCGCCTCGCCCTCGCCGGCGCCGCGCTCAACCTGCAGATCGGCACGCTCACCTGCGGTGTCATGCGCGTCGAAGACGTCCGCAACGGGCTCCTCCGCCTCGAACGCCTGCCGATGCCCGAGACGCCCACGACGCCGGACCGTCCCCACGACACCGGTCCGGGACTGCGTCTGACGCGTGTCGAAGGCAACGCCGGCACCGTTGAGATCCGCGATCTCGTCCTCGTCCCCGGCAGTCCACAGTGACCCCTGACCCCGTCTTCGCCGACCGTTTCCAAGACCTGGACATTTTGAGGAAGGCGCCGTCATCATGCCCATCGCTCCCGTCATCGCCCGCGCGGGTCTCGTCATTCTCGAACCGGGCGGTCAGCGGATCCGCGACGTCATCGCGTTCCAGTACAACCCCGACAGCGTGAACCGGTCGCTGAAGGCTCGCGCCGGAGGTGCCGACGGCGGCGAGCTGCAACGGGTCTCGGGCACCGCGACGCAGACCATCACCTTCGACGCCGAGCTCGACGTCACCGACCAGCTCGCCGAGCCACGCGATCCGGCCAACCGCGTCGAGGTGTCCGACGGCCTGCACCCCTACCTCGCCGCTCTCGAGTCGCTGCTCAACCCACCTCTCGCCCGGGTGCTGGAGAACGCGCGTCTCGCGGCCTCGGGTTTCCTGGAGATCGCGCCGTCGCCGTCGCCGTCCCTCGTGCTCGTCTGGAGCCGGCACCGTGTCATCCCCGTCCGGCTCACGGAGCTCTCCATCGTCGAGGAGGCGTTCGACACCCGGCTCAATCCCCTCCGGGCGAAGGTCTCGTTCTCTTTCACGGCTCTCGGGGTCAACGAGCTCGGCGTATCCGGACGGCTCGGCGCCCTCGCCGTCGGCCAGCACCGGCGCCTGGAGACCCTGGCCGCGGCCAAGGGCTTCGGCACCGTCACCGATCTCGACGCGGAGGGCCTGCTTTGATCGCCCGCCGTCCCCTGCCCGCCTCGTCGCGGTACTGCGCCGTCGACCAGGTCGAGACGACCCTGCCGGACGGACGCACCGTGGTCCATCTGCGACGGAGGTTCATCCCCCGCCCGGAGGAGCTGTCCGGCCTCGGGGTCCGTCGCGTCGCCGAGGGCGAGCGGATCGATCACGTCGCGGCGGACGCCATCGGCGATCCGACCGCCTGGTGGCAGCTCGCCGACGCGAACGGTGTCAGCGATCCGGAGGATCTCGTCGGCGAGCCCGGCGCCGTCCTGCGCGTCACCTACCCGCTGGGGGTGCGCGGTGGATGACGCCATCCGGGTCCAGGTGCTCAAGGGTGCCGTCGTTCCGGAGCCCTTGGACGGCACGCTCCTCGACGCGCTCGTGGAGGTGCAGGCAACCGAGAGCGCCGGGTCGCGGGGAGGGTTCCAGCTGAGGTTCCGCCTCGACAAGGGCGGCCCCGTCGAGCGGGAGCTGCACGACGGCGGCTTCGAGCCTCCGGCACGGGTACTGCTGCTCGCCGTCGTCGCCGGCCGGACACAGATCCTCATGGACGGCGTCATCGCGCGTCACGACGTCACCGTGAGTTCGACGCCCGGCGCCTCCACGCTCTCGATCACCGGTAGCGACGTCAGCCAGATGATGGACCTGCTCGACCTCACCGGGATTCCCCTGCCGATGCCCGCCGAGGCACAGGTCGCCCTGCTGCTCGCCAAGTACGCGATCTACGGAATGGTGCCGCTGGTCATTCCGAGCCCGCTGTTGTTCTGCCCGAACCCGCTGGAACGGATCCCGGTCCAGCAGGGCACCGACTTCGCGCACATCAGCGCGCTGGCGAACGCGGTGGGTTACGTCTTCTACGTCCAGCCGGGCCCGTCGCCGGGAACGAACACCGCCTACTGGGGCCCGGAGATCCGGGTGGGGGAACCGCAACCGGCCCTGACGGTGAACATGGACTCCGCCTCGACCGTCCCGTCGCTGTCGATCAGTTTCGACGGGATCCGGAAGACGCAGTACGTCGGCTGGATCTTCCCGCAGCAGCTCAAGGTGCCGATCCCGATCCCCGTTCCGGACGTCACCCCCCTCAGCCCGCCGCTCGGACCCCGGTACATCCCTCCACGGGGCATCAAGCAGCTCAACCGCGCGAAGGCCCCGAACCAGGACGACGCGACCGCACGCCGCAGTCCCGCCGAGGCGATCATGCTTGCCCTCGCCCGGGCCACGCAGGGTTCGCATGTCGTGACGGCCTCCGGCCAGGTCGACGTCCTTCGCTACGGCGGATTGCTCCAGGCTCGCCACCTCGTCGGGCTGCGGGGCGCCGGTCACCTCTACGACGGCCACTGGTTCGTCCGCAGCGTCTCGACGACGCTGGCCCGCGGCAAGATCACGCAGAGTTTCTCCCTGGACCGCAACGCGTTCGAGCCGTGGTCCGACACGCTCCCGATCAACTCCCCGGAGATCTGATGGCAGGCACTGACCTCGTCCTCTACCACGGCAAACACCGTGGGACGGTGCTCAACAACGTCGACCCGCAGCAGATCGGCAGGATCCAGGTCACGGTTCCCGATGTTCCCCTCGCCCTGTCGAGCTGGGCGATGCCGTGCTTCCCCTCGAGCGGCCCGCAGTCCGGGATCTGGGCGTTGCCGGGCATCGGCGCCGGGGTGTGGGTCGAGTTCGAACAGGGCAACCCGGACCATCCGATCTGGTCCGGCTGCTGGTACGGGACGGTGGCGGAGGTACCCGCCCTGGCCCTCGCCGCTCCGCCCGCCGTGCCGAACGTCGTCGTCCAGACCGTGGGGCAGACGACGCTGATGCTCTCGGACACGCCGGGACCGACCGGCGGCATCCTCCTCAAGAGCGCCACCGGCGCTCTCATCTCCGTCAACGACATCGGCATCACGATCTCCAACGGCAAGGGCGCGACGATCGTCATGACCGGGCCGACGGTCACCGTCAACGCCGGTGCCCTCACCATCACGTGAGAACGGCCGCCCGCCACCCCCTCCCCTCCCCTCCCCTCCCCTCCCCTCCCCTCCCAGAACTGACCTTCCCCCGAGTTGATGAGGAGTACTGCGATGCCGGGACCGATCCTTCACGCCGGTTCGGGTCTGACCTGCCCTCACGGCGTCCCCGCGCAGGTCACACCCGGCAGCCCGCGCGTTCTCGTGTCGGGCATGCCGGTCGCGACGATGACGGACACCTACCCCGTGACGGGCTGCCCGTTCCAGATCCCCGTCGGAGCCGGCACGAAACCCTCCCCGTGCCTGCAGATCCGGTGGACGGTCCCGGCGACGCGCGTCATGGTCAACGGATCGCCCGTCGTCACGGCCGCGAGCACGGGCTCCGGGGTCAGCCCGGAGTCGGCGCCGCAGGGTCCGCCGGTGCCCGCCGGCGTCCAGGTGAGGGTGGTGGCGTCATGACCGCTGACACCCACGTCGCCTTCCCGTGCGCCGTCGACGCGCGGGGCCGGACGGCGACCGCCGGTCACGCCGCCTACGTGCGTCAGCTCGTGGAACAGGTGCTGTTCACCGCACCGGGAGAGCGGGTGAACCGGCCGACGTTCGGCAGCGGCCTCACGCAGCTCCTCTTCGGTCCCGCCGAACCGTCCGTCGCGGTCGCCGCGCGGCTCACCGCGCAGCAGGCGATCCAGACCTGGCTCGGTGACGTCGTCGTTCTCGACGATCTCAGTGTCGCCGCGGAGGAGTCGACGTTGCGGGTGACGGTCGCCTACACGCTCGTCGCGACCGGCGAGCAGGTGACCGTGACGCTCGGCCGGGGCACGTTCGCACCGGCCGGAGCCTGACGACCCGGACGAGAGAACCGAAGGTCCGCGACGAAGGAGGTCCAAGCGTGACGACGCGTGTGGCGACACCGGCGAGCCCGTTCCTAGGAGGTGACGACTCCCGCCGCGAGAACGCCGCGATCGCGGCCGGACTCAACGGCATCGACGCCGTCGAGGTCGCGACGCCCGACCAGCGGACGCTGCGCGTCCACTTCCTCCTCCCGCTCCCCGGAGAACCCGGTGGCCCGGCCACACCGGCGCTCACGCCCGGCGCCCTCCGGGTCGAGGGCGGCGTCCGGGTGCCCGGCGTCCGTGTCACCTCGGTCAGCTCGGCCGGAACCCGGCTGACGGTGGTCGTCGACCGGGCCGGTGACTTCTCGCCGTACACGATCGGCGTCGTCGCGGGCCCAGGCCTGGACGAGCCTCCCGCCGGCTTCGACCCCGCCCTGGCCTCCTGCCGGTTCTCCTTCAAGGCCCGGTGCGAGAGCGCCTTCGACCGCGCCTCGCCGGCCCCCGCCGGTGTCCCCGGGCCCGCGAGCCCGGTCGTGGACTACCTCGCCCGGGACTACACCACCTTCACCCGGCTCCTCCTCGACCGGCTCAGCCTGATCAGTCCCGCGTGGGCGGACCGCTCTCCGGCCGATCCGCACATCGCCCTCATCGAGGTCCTCGCCGACCTGGGTGACCGGCTCGCCTACGAGCAGGACGCCGCCGCGACCGAGGCCTATCCCGGAACGGCCCGCAGCCGGATCTCCCTCCGCCGCCATACCCGCCTCCTCGACTACACCGTGGACGACGGCGCCAACGCCACGACCTGGGTCCTCCTCGACGTGACCCCCGGCGGCAGCCTCGACGGAACGTCCCTGGACGCGGGGCGGCTGCTCCTCACCGGGGCGGGCGGCGCCCGGGCCGGAGTGCCGCCCGAGACCCTGGACGCCGAACTGCGGGAGGGGGCGATCGTCTTCCGGACCACCGCGCCGATCCCGCTCAGCTCCCCGCGCAACCGCATCCGCCTCCACCTGTGGAGCGGCTGCGACCGCACACTCGCACGCGGGGCCACGGCCGTGGATCTCGTCCGCCCGCCCGGGCTGACCTTCGCCCCCGGCGATCTCCTTCTCCTGGAGCAGGAGCGCAGCCCGCTCACCGGCGCCGTCGCGGACGCCGATCCGGCTCTTCGGCACCTCGTCCGGTTGACCGGCGTCGTCACGCGCACGGATCCGGTCACCGCCACGCCGTTGCTCACCGTGAGCTGGTCCGTGGCGCAGGCACTCCCGTTCGACCTGACGCTCTCGGCGCGCGCCGGGACCGGCGGCGAGGTGATCGACACCGCCGTCGCCCGGGGCAATCTCGGCCCGGCCGACCACGGGCGCCCGGTCGTCCTCCCCGGCGCGCTCGTCGTCCCGGAGGCGACGGACCGGCCGTTCCGCCCACGGCTGGACCTCGCCGACCTCACCGTGGTCGGGCAACCGGACGAGGGAGGCCTGCCCGCCATCAGCCTCGACGACGGCAGCGGCACCTTCGACTGGCAGCCGGTGGTGGATCTGCTGTCCTCCGCCGCGGACGACCCCTCCTTCGTCGTCGAGTTCGAGCACGGCCACCGGCCGGTCCTCAGGTTCGGCGACGGCGTCCACGGACGGCGTCCCGCGCCCGGGACGGTCTTCACCGTCGCGGCCCGCCGGGGCACCGGTCCCTCGGGCAACGTCGGCGCGGACGCCGTCTCACGTCTCGTCACGTCCGACCCCGGCGCCGTCCGGGCGGTGCGCAACCCGTTTCCGGCGACCGGAGGACGCCCACCCGAATCCCGCGATCACATCCTCGTCCACGCGCCGGTCGCCTTCCGCACGCAGCGGCGCGCGGTCACGGCGGCGGACTGGGTGGAGATCGCGCAACGTCATCCCGGGGTCCAGCGCGCCTCGGCACGCCTGCGCTGGACCGGATCGTGGTGGACCGTCTTCGTCGCGGTCGACCGGATCGGTGGCGGCGGCGTCGTCGCCGACGCCACGCTCGCCGGCGAGCTTCGCGACTACCTCGACCGGTTCCGGATGACGGGAGTCGATCTCGAACTCGTCGACCCGGTCTTCGTCCCGCTCGACCTCCAGGTAAGGATCACAGTGGCACCCGACCGGTTCCGCGGCGACGTCGTCCGCGCCGTCCACGAGGCGATCTCCCCCGGCCCGCACCGTTCCGGCGCCACCGGGCTGTGTCACCCCGACCGGCTGACGTTCGGCCAGCCTCTCCACCTCTCCGCGATCCACGCCGCCGCCGACGGCACGCCCGGGGTGCGGTACGCCGAGATTCTCGCGTGCCATCCGCTCGGTCGCGCTCCGGCGGAGGAGCTGGCGCGGGGCATCGTCACCGTCGGCCCGGGCGAGGTCCTGCGCCTGGACGACGACCCGAACCGGCCCGAGCACGGCCGGTTGCGCGTCGACGCCGTCGGAGGTGTGTGATGCCCGCGGCTCCGGACGCCGGCCTGCCCCGGCTGCCCGCGTCGGTCGACACCCAGCCGGGATTCCTCCAGGAGATGCTCCGGCGGATCGCGACGCGGCCGGAGCTGGGCGGCCTGCTGACACGCGACGTCGACGACCCCTCGATCGCCCTTCTCGACGCCGCCGCGACGATGCTCGACGTCCTGGCCTTCTACGGCGACCTCATCACGAACGAGGGTTACCTGAGGACGGCGACGGAACGGCGCAGCGTCCAGGAGCTGGCCCGGGGCATCGGCTACGAGCTGGCTCCGGGCGTCGCGGCCTCGACCGTCCTCGCCTTCCGGGTGGACCCGCCGCCGGGCGCCGGCCCGGTCGTCCGCCTCCCCGCCGGGCTCCAGGCGCAGAAGCTGCCCGGGGACGACGGGGCGACAGCCGTCTACGAGACCAGCGAGGAGGTGCTCGCCCGCGGCGAGCTGAACGACCTCCGGCTCCTCCGGGTCGAGCCGGCCGTGCCGCGTTTCGGTGACGACCGGATCCACCTGGACGGCGTCGGGCTCGGCGTGCCGGTCGGGTCGGCGATCCTGCTCGTCGGCGCCGAACGGGAGCGGTCCTCCGACAGCGAGGCCTGGGACCTGCGCCGGGTGACCGAGGTGACCGAGATACCCGCTCAGGTGGGGCTGAACTCCGACGGCGACCCCGCCCGGACGGTGCTCGTTCTCGACCGCCCGCTCGGACACGACACGCCGCACACCGATCCGGCGACCGAACTGCCCCGCTGCCACCTGCTGACCACGAGCGGAACCCTGTTCGGGGCGAACGCGATCCGCTGGAGCGATCTGCCCGCGAGCCTGCGCGTCGGCGAGATCAGCCCGGACCCGGAGCACCCGGGGTTCCTCCCCGGCCCCTACGCGGGCAAGAAGCATGAGTGGGTCGACCATCCCCTGCCCGCCGGGACGAGCACGCTGTGGCTCGATCGTCTCCACCCCGAGGTGGCGGCCGGCAGCTGGCTGGTCCTCACCCGCCCCGGCTGCACCGAGCTGTTCACGGTCACCGCCGCGGACCACGGCAACCACGCCGCCTTCCTCCTCGCCGGCCCGTCGACGAGGGTGACGGTCAGCGGAGAGAATCTGTCCTCCTTCACGATCCGGTCGACCGCGGTGCTCGCCGGAGCGAGGGAACTGCCCCTCGGGACCCGCCCGGCGGGCGGGCCCGTCACGGGCACGACGGTCACCGTCGACGCCCCGGTCGAGCTGGAGCGCGGCAGGCTGCTCGTCGTCACGGGCACCGACGCCACGACCGGTGACGCCGTCGCCGAGGCCGTGACGGTCCACGACGCGACGACCGACGCCGCGGGGCCGCTGCCCCGCACCCGCCTCGAGTTCGAGACGGGACTGGTCCACACCTACTCCCCCGACGGGCTGCGGCTCCGGGCGAACTGCGCCCGCGCGACGCAGGGGCAGCGCCTCCGCGACCATCCCCTCGGGTCCGGTGACGCGAGCAGGCCCTTCCTCACCCTGCCGCTGGCCGTGAGCGACGGCGGGCCTCTCACGTACACGGCCACCGACGACCCCCGCGGCCGGAGCAGCTCCCTGGAACTGCGCGTCGACGGCGTCCTGTGGTCACAGGTCGACTCGCTCCACGGCCGGTCGCCGCAGGCCCAGGTGTACGTCGTCCGGCACCACGAGGGATCGGCGGCGAGCGTGGAGTTCGGCGACGGGGTGACGGGAGCGCGCCCGGGGTCCGGACGGGACAACATCACCGCGACGTTCCGTGTCGGCATCGGCTCCCCGGGCGTGGCGAGACCTGACCAGATCTCGTTCCCGATGAGCCTGCCGCTCGGGTTGCGCGACGTCGTCAACCCCGTCGCGGCGGGCGAGGCGGAGGACCCCGAAACGGTCGAGGTCGCCCGGGTCAACGCGCCGACGACGGTGCGCGCCCTCGACCGCGTCGTCTCCGTCACCGACCACGAGGACTTCGCCCGCACCTTCGCCGGTGTCGGGTGGGCCCGCGCCGACGTCGTCGACGACGGCGGCCGGTCTCTCGTCGTCGTCACCGCGACGCTCCCCGACGGAACCCCGCTGGTCCGGGGGTCCGGCCTCGACACCAGGCTGTGCGGCGCGCTCGCGAAGGTCCGCTTCGCCGACCGGCCGCTCGTCGTCAGGGGCCACGTGCCACGCGCCGTCGAGATCCGGGCCCGGGTCCGGCTCGACGGCCGGTACGGGCGGGACGTCGTCCTGGTCGCGGCCCGGGAGGCGGTCCTGGCGCTGTTCGGGCGGACCCCGGCCCTGGGCGAGGCGGGAGGGTTCGGGAAGCTCCTGACGCCGACCCGGGTTCTGGCCGTCCTG
The DNA here is from genome assembly GCA_030837345.1 of Actinomycetota bacterium. GTDB lineage: Bacteria > Actinomycetota > Actinomycetes > Actinomycetales > Kineosporiaceae > JAUPKQ01. The sequence continues at coordinate 13,137 of JAUPKQ010000087.1, forward strand.
CATCGGGTGCCCGGCGTCCTGGGAGCGGTACTCGACGTCCTGCGCCCGGCCGGTGAGCCCGGATCCGCCGCCGGGGTCCTCGCCCGCCCGGCCCGCCGCCGGAGGCCGTCCGGACGACGGAGCGGACCGGGCGCCGTCACCGACGCCTTCACCGACACCGTCATCGCGGCCGAGATGCTCGAGCCCGCCACCGTCCAGATCACCGAGGTGGCCTTGTGAGCCGGATCACCGCCCAGTCCCTCTACGCCCGCCTCCCCGCGTACTACCGCGAGGCCGACGCCGCGGCCGGAGGCCTCGTCCAGGCTTTGATGGAACTGATCGCGGCCCAGGCGGACCGGATCGGCGCCCAGATCGACGAGATGCGGGACGGCTGGTTCATCGAGACCTGCCCGGACTGGGCCGTCCCGTACCTCGGTGACCTCCTCGGCGTCCCGCTCACCCACGACCTGCGCTTCGACGGGTCCCTCACCTCCGTCGTCCCCCGGCGGGCGCAGGTGGCGAACACGATCCGGTACCGGCGGCGCAAGGGCACGGTGTCGGTCCTCGAATCGCTGGCGTTCGACGTCGGCGGATGGCGCACCGTCGCGGTCGAGGAGCTCGAACGGCTCTGGACGACGCAGCATCTGGCCCATCCCCGGACGTCGCTGCCGAACACCGTCGACCTGAGGTCCGGAGCCAATCTGGAGGCCACGCCCGGACCGTTCGCCGTCCACGCGCACACCATCGACGTCCGGGGTGTCCGGCTCGACCGGCCCTCGCCCGTGCCGCGTCCCAACGTGCCCACCGTCGACCTCCACGTGTACCACGGAGACGGTCTTCTCCTGCCCCTGGCGACCGCCCGGTTCACGGGAGCGGGGGGCCGGTACCACGCCGACCCGCTCGGCCGCGATCTGCCCCTGGTGAACCCGCCGGTCCACGATCCCGGCGTGGAGGTCCGTACGGGGGAGGACGAGGTCCCCGCGCCGTTGCGCCGCCGGCGCCTCCGGGAGCAGCTCGACGCCCGCCGGGCCGCGCTGGCGGCCGGACGGGAGGACCCGGCCCCTCGCTGGGTGAGCCGCCCGCCGTTCCAGCTGTACCTCGTCCCCGCCCCCGGGGACGCTCCCGTGCCGGTGCCCGCCACGCGGATCGAGATCTGCCGGCTCGATCCGTGGAGGGATCCCTCGCCGTCGGGCCGGGCTCGCGTCGATCCCGTGACGGGCCGGGTGGTCCTGCCCGATCCGCAGCCCCACCACCTCCTCGTCACGGCCGCGCCGGGCGGGGTTCCCGGGATCGGAGCCGGGCCCTCGCCCCGCCCGGCGATCCGCGACGAACTGGCGGGAGCGGGCGTCGGCTGGCAGCTCGGCGTCGCCCGGGACGAGCAACCGGTGCCCGGCCGGATCGTCGCCTCCCTCGAGGACGCCGTGACGGCGTGGAACGCCCGGCCCCCCGGGACCGTCGGCGTCATCGCCCTCCTGGACAACGACCGGCACGACGTCGCGCTGACCGGGGACTCCCGCGTCCTCGTGCCGGAGGGCAGCCACCTGACGATCGTCGCGGCGGGGTGGCCGCGGCTGCCCGTCGCCGGCGGCGTGCCCGGCGAGACCGCGCGCCGCCCGGGCGTCGTCACCCCGGAGCGTCTCCGGCCCGCGATCGTCGGGGACGTCGAGGTGAGCGGCACCGCACCGGCCGGCGACGACGCCCCGGGGACCCTCACCCTCGACGGACTCCTCCTCTCCGGGTCGATCCGGGTGACCGGGATCGCCGGCCAGCAGCTCGGACGGCTGAGGGTCCGCTCCTGCACGCAGGTGACCGGCGGGGTGAAGGCCATCGGTCAGCACCCGCTTGTCGCCGTCGAGATCGATGCTTCCTTCGTCGGCGCGGTGGCCCTTCCTCCCTCGGTGTCCGAGGTGTCGCTCGCGCGCACCGTCGTCGACGGGACCGGCGAACCGGCGATCGAGGCTCCCGGAGCCCACGCCGTCCTCGACGCGGTCACGGCGCTCGGACGCGCGAACGTCAAGCAACTCGACGCGCGTCAATGCCTCCTGTGCGGCCGGGTGACCACGGCGATCCAGCAGGAGGGATGCGTGCGCTACTCCTACCTGCCGAGGACCTCGGTCACCCCCCGCCGGTACCGGTGCCTCGACGCTCCCGCGCCGGCGTTCGTCTCGGCCCGGCGAGGCCACCGCGCCTACGCGGTGCTCACCGACGGCGCCGGCGAGGCGCTGCGGACCGGCGGGGAACACGGTGACGAGCTCGGCGCCTACGCGGTCGCCCGGACCACGCACCGGGAGCAGAACACCGCCATCGCCCTGTCGGAGTACCTACGCGCCGGCACCGCTGCCGGCGTCGTGCGAGTGATGTAGCCCAGTGACGCGGTCAAGGAAGGCATGCCATGCGCGCAGACACCACCAGGGACAGCTACCGGCCCGGCAGGCACTACCGGCATGTTCTGCAGCAGCAGGGGCGGGTGAGCCTCGACGCGGAGTGGAACGAGCAGCGAGGCATCGACGACCATCTGCGTCACACCGCCCTCACCGATCTGCTGGGACGCTCCGCCGGCCCGCTGGACGGCCCGGCCTTCACGATCACGACGGACGGGAAGACCGTGACGATCGGCGGCGGGCGGTACTACGTCGACGGCATGCTCCTGGAGAACGACGACGCCACGCCGCTCGACAGGCAACCGGACCTGCCGCCCGGCCTGCCCGCCGTCCTGACGGCGGACGGATCTCCGCTGTCCCCTGCCGCACCGGGGACGTACCTGGCCGAGCTCGACTCCTGGACGCGACAGGTCACGGCCCTCGACGATCCCGGCATCCGGGAGATGGCCGTCCCCGTGCCGGACACGACGACACGGGCCCAGACCGTGTGGCAGGTACGGCTGATCCGGGTCGGCGACCCCGGCGCGACCATCACGCGCGGCCAGGGCGTCCCGGCGTGGTCCGCCCTGCGCGCGCCGTCGACCGGGACGATGAAGGCGCAGGCCACGGCCGGTGAGGAGGCGGCCAGCCCGTGCGAGGTACCGGCCGGCGCCGGCTACCGGGGCCTGGACAACCAGCACTACCGGGTGGAGATCCGCGACGGCGGGAGCACGGGGACGGCGACGTTCCTGTGGTCACGGGAGAACGCCTCCGTCCAGGCACGGTGGACCGGGCAGTCCGGGAACAGCCTGACGGTGTCCGTGCCGTCCCGGGACGCCGCCATCGGCTTCGCCGCGGGTGACTGGATCGAGCTCGTCGACGACCGGACGGAGCTCGGGGGCCTGGCGGGCACCCTCGTCCGGATCGCCACGACACACGACGACATCATCGAGATCGATCCCGCGACGCGCCTCCCCACGACGGCGGTGATCGACCTGACGACGACGGGAGGCAATCCGAAGGTCCGCCGGTGGGAGGGCCCGCCGCAGGCGACGGCGACGAACTGGACGCCGCTCGAACACGGCGTCGAGGTCGCCTTCGGGGACAACCGGACGTACCGCACCGGCGAGTACTGGTCCGTCCCCGCCCGCACGGCGATCGCCGACGTCGTCTGGCCGAAGACCGGCGACACCTCTGACCTCGTGCGGCCGGCCGGTCCCGCGCACCGTTACACCCCCCTGGCGATGCTGAGCCACGACGGCACGACGTGGACGGTGACCGAGGACCGTCGCGCTCTCTTCCCGCCCCTCACGAGCATGGTCACCCTCCGGTACGCCGGGGGCGACGGACAGCATGCGGCTCCGGTCCCCGGCAGGCCGGACGACCTCGTCGCCCTCGGGTTCCCGCTCCAGGTCACCGTCGCCAACGGGAACCGCCCGGTGGCCGGCGCGACCGTCGAGTTCACCGTCATCACCGGGTCCGGGCGCGTCTCCTCCGGCAACGCGCCCTCCGGCAACACGCCCTCCGGCAACGCGCCCGGGACGACGGCGCTGGCGGCGACGGACTCCGCCGGGCTCGCGGGGGTGACCTGGCTCGTCGACCCCACGACGGCCTCGCAGACCGTACGCGCCCGGCTCCTCGGCTCCGGCGGCGCGGCGCAGGACGTCGACGTGTTCTTCCACGCCACGCCGCTCCACGCCGACGACGTCGCCCTCGCCCCCTCGACGTGCCCGACGCTCACCGGGCTGACGAACGTCCAACAGGCCCTGGAGGCCCTCTGTCTCCGGGACTCCACCGGGTGCCCGACGATCGTCGTCACGCCGACGCCCGGCTGGACGACCGCGATCCGGCAACTGCCCCCCGGGAGCTCGGCCCGGATCCACTTCTGGCCCGGGGACTACCGGCTCACCGAACCCCTCGTCCTCACGGACCTGGCTGACATCGCCCTCGACGGAGCGGGCCTGGGCAGCCGCATCGTCTGCGAGACGTCCGAAACGGTCCTGCGTTTCCAGAACTGCCGTGCCGTGAGGATCGGTGAACTCCTGATCGAGGCCGGGCTGTCGGTGGCACCGGGGCCGTCCGACCCTGGCCAGTCGGGCGCGGTGACGCTGACCGGGTGCGACAGCGTCGAGGTGCACGGCACCTCGATCACCTGCGCCGACGGGACGGTCCGAGGGTCGGCGTGCGTCACCGTCCTCGGCGCCGGGGGCGGAACACGGGTCAAGATCCGTGACTGCGCGCTCGCCGTGGGGCACCTCCAGACCGGAGTCATCATCATCGACGGGTCGCAGGTGAGGGTGACGGACAATGTGATCTCGGGAGCCACGCACGAACACCGGAGAAAGAGGATCTCTCTGGACCGGTTGCTGACCGTCGAGAGCCGGCGCCGCCTGCTCGTCGGCCAGCTCGTGGGAAAGCCACGGCTGCTGGGCATCGCGGACGTCGAATCGAACGGAAGCGTGCGCATCGGTCCCTGGACCGCCCGGCTGGCCTCCGCGATAAGTCCGGGGTCATGGGCCGGGCTCATCACGGCCAACCCGCCGACGGACGACGACCTCAAGGCACCGGAGACGGTGCGTCGCTACCTCACCCGGCTCGTGAAGGCGACGATCGAGCAGCCCGCCTTCTTCCCCGCGTTCGCCCGACGACTGTCGGATCTGCGCCACGACGTCGGGGGCGAGGCCTTCGACGCGCTCCTGCGGGAACCCGCCGGGCGGTCGACGGTCGAGGCGTTCCTCCTCGGACGGTCCGTGGACGTCTCCCCGGCGAACGATCGCCCCGGACGGCGTGGGACGGAACCCACACGGGTGGTGGACCTCCGGCTGGAGAAGGGCCACGTGGAGATCGAGAGCCCGGTGCCGCCCGCGTCCTGGGTCTCCGCGTTGACGATGCTCGACGCGGCCGGACCGGCGAACAGCACGACGCTGCGCAACTCTCTCTACCGGGCCGCCCGGCAGGCGCTGAGGGACAGCGAGTTCCGGAACCACGTCGATGCATTCCGCGACTGGTACGCCTCGGTCGAGGCCAGGAACGTCATGGTCGCGAGTGCGGGCGTCGTGTGCGCCGGACGTCTCGCCGAGGACGTCGAGGTGACGGGGAACCGTTTCCTCGACGTCTCCGAGGCGGTCCATATCGCCGTGAGTCAGGACGCCCCCCGTGAGGCGCCGCCGCTGTACGCGGGGACGGTCCGCGTCATGGACAACGAGGCCCGGCTCGCGCTGCCGGTCGAACTCGAACGAGGTGACCAGGGAATCTTCGTGGGCAACGCCCGACGGGTGACGATCACCCGCAATACGCTCGCCACGGCGGTCACCGACAACCCCACCTACCACACCGGTGTTCGCGTCCACGGTCATCTCGGCGCACGGCTGGCCGTGGACGGAAACACCACGGACGGCTGCGCCATCGGTGTCCGTGTCACCGCGGTCTCCGGGCATACGGAACCGCATTCCTGGCTGGTCCGGGACAATGTCGCTCCGTCGACGATGACCCCGGTCTCCGTCTCTCCTGGCGTCCTGGAGTCCGGGAACGCCGGCCGATGACCACCGCTCCCGGTGACCGCCGTTCTCCACCGGACGGCCGGGGTCCCGGCCCTTGCGGGAGGCGAGGAACGCGTGCAGGCTGATGCCACGGGTCATCTTTGGTAAGTCGTGGCTTCAGCGCCTCGACGTCACGGTTCGAATCCGGATCCGATCAACGGACCGGGAGGCAGTCTCTCAAGGGCTTCCTCCCGGTCTGGGGTTTTGTCACGGGCTACGCGGTCCGGTCCGGCGGGAGAGGGTTCGAGGCGAGGTACGAGGCGAGGCCGATCCGCTGGTCACGCAGGGCCGTGGCGACGAGTCCGGCGATCTGCCGGGCGCCGTCGGCCTCGAAGTGCGTGTGGTCGTTGCAGAAGAAGGCCCCGGCGGGTCCCTTCGTGTAGTCACCGTTGTCCGGGCAGAGCCGGAGCGAGGCGTAGAGCGCGAGGCTCAGTTTGTTCAGGTCGACCACCGGGACGCCGTAGGCCGCCGCGACCGAAACCGTCTCGTTCACGAACCCCCGGTTGGGTTTCACCGTGCTTCCCGAGCACATGATGGCCGCGACCGGGGTGACGAGCACGGGACGGGCACCCCGGTCGAGGGCGGCCTGCGTCATCACACCGAGGAGTTCCTTGAACCGCGCCGTCCCCACATGGCGGGGGCAGGCGGAGTCGGAGTCGTTGATGCCGAACTGAATGAACAGGTAATCCCCCGCCTTCATCCCGCTGGACGAGTTCAGCATCGCCTTCCAACGGGCCGAGTACGTCGCCGGGTTGACGACACACTCCCCCGAGGCGTTCTTCGACGTGCCGACGTTCGGTTCGTACATCCAGGTCTGGATGCTGCGTCCCCCGATCGCGCTGTTGACGATGGACACGTCACCGGTGAAATAGGGGGCGAATTGGTTCCCCCACCCGATCGGGCAGGCGGACGCCTTCATCATCGTCGAGTCACCGGCCATCCACACCGTCACCTTGGGCAGCGCCGCAGCCTGCGCGGCGTCGGCCCGGTCAGCGGTGACGGCGTCGGCCCGGTCAGCGGTGACGGCGTCGCCGGCCACGGCACGCTCGGCGCACATGTCCGCCGTGGCGGCGTCGGAAGGGACCGCCGAGGTCAGGTGCGAGGCGACGACCGGCGCGAGCTTGGCGGCGATGGCGCGGTGACCGGCGTCGCTCGGGTGCACCGAGTCGTTGAGCAGGGACCGGTCCACCCACCCTGTC
>JAUPKQ010000088.1 GCA_030837345.1 Actinomycetota bacterium
GCTGGCGCCGCGGGAGCGGGAAGCTCTGCGTCACCTGTCGGAGGGGCTGACCCAGAAGCAGGCGGCGGCCCGGATGGGGGTGAGGCCCGGAACCGTGGACACCTACCTGAAACGAATCCGGGCCAAGCTCGGGCCGGGGAACACCCTCGCCCTCGTCTACCGGGCCACCGAGCAAGGGCTGCTCTGACCGGACAACGCCGTCACTTGATGCATCTGCCGGACCACGGAGCGGCATCATCTAGGCCGTTCGGAGACCAGAACCGGGCCGGAGACCACGGGTTTCGGGGCCGGACCCGGCAGCATGAGCTATAAAGAGCCCGACCCGGGTTCTGAAAGAGCCGGTCAGGGTGTCAGGCACAGTCGAGGGGGAGACGTCGTGCAGGAACGACGCTTAGGGTCTCGCTATGTCCTGGTCGAGGCGCTGGGCCGGGGGGCGATGGGCCAGGTGTACCGGGCCCGCGTGGAATCCCCCCGGAGTGTGCCGGACGAGGACGGATCCGGAAGGAACGGGCCTGGCGGATTCCCGCAGACCGAGCCCGACGTCGCGGTGAAACTCCTGCGCGACGATCTCGGCGGCGATCCCGATCTGGTCCACCGTTTCCTGACCGAGGGCCGTCTTCTCAAGAGCGTCCGCCACCCGAACGTCGTCGGCATCCTCGATCTCGTCGCCGAGGGCGACCAGCTCGCCATCGTCATGGACCTCGTGTCTGACGGCGACCTGCGCCGCGCGGTCGCGATGCCGTGCCCCGAGGCCGACGCCGCGAGGATCGTCGCCGGTATCGCCGACGGCCTCGCAGCCGTCCACGCCGCCGACATCACCCACCGCGATCTCAAACCGGAGAACGTCCTCGTCGAACGGCACCCGGACGGAACGCTCCGCCCCCGGATCAGCGACTTCGGGGTGTCCCGGTTCAGCTCCGCGACACTCACCAATACCCGGGGGATGACCGGGACCGTCGGGTACATCGCCCCGGAGGTCGCCGAGGGCGGACCGGCGACGCCGGCGAGCGACGTCTACTGCCTCGGGGTGATCCTTTTCGAGCTCTGCGCGGGTCACGGCCCGTTCCGGGCGGAGAACCCCATCGCGCTGATCCGCGCCCACGCGCAGGACCCGGTCACGCGTCCCGCGGGCATGTCCGACCCGATGTGGGAGTTCGTCGAGACCCTCCTGGCCAAGGACCCCTCGCGCCGTCCGACGTCGCAGGAGACCGCGGAACGGGCGCGTGCCGTGGCCCTGGGGCTTCCCTCCGGCACAGGCCTGCCGGCGGCGACCCCGCCGACAACGGACCTTCCGGTGGCAGCCCCGCCCACCTCGCAGACCGCTCCCCCGACCGTCCACCACGCCCCGGCCCGGCCGGCACCCGTGCTCCCACAGCTCCCACAGCCCCCACAGGCGGTGACGGCTCCTTCCGGTTCCTACCCACCGCGGGACTCCTACGCACAGCGGAACTCCTACCCGCCACCGGCCCCCGCCCCGAAGGCCCACCGCCGCCGGCCGGTGGCCTACGTCGCGGCCGGAGTCGCCGCCGTCCTCCTGGTTGGAGGGTTCTCCTGGGCCCTGTGGTCGCCCAGGTCAGGGGGGAACGCCACGGCGATCGGCTGGGCCGATCCGGCGGACAGCACGACCACCCCGCCGCCGTCCACCACGGTGGCCGGAGCCAGCCAGACGCGGAGCGCTTCCTCCTCAACCGCGACGCCGAGGGGAGACGCGTCCGAAAGCGCGTCCGGACGCCCGGCGTCCGGCCGGACGACGACCACCTCCACGACAGCCACCAGGCCGATGTCCCCCCGGGTGACGACAGGCACGACCACCACCGCCACGACGTCCACGACGAGCACCTCGACGAGCACCTCGACGACCACGACGGACCGGACCGGACCCTCGGCCGGAGCGGCCACCGCGGACCCCCGCGCGGGGACCGAGCCGCTCTACCGGTACGTCAACGCCAGCAACGGCGACCACTTGTACACGACCAATCACGCCGAACTCGGCGACGGCGGGAAGGGCTACACGGTGGAAGGCATCCAGGCCTACGTCTACCCGTCGGCCACCACCGGGACCGTGCCGCTCTACCGCTATTTCAACGCCAAGACCGGCGATCACTTCTACACGACCAATCACGCCGAACTCGGCGACGGCGGGAAGGGCTACACGGCGGAAGGTGTCCAGGCCTACGTCCACCCGTCGGCCACCACCGGAGCCGTCCCCCTGCACCGCTACTTCAACGCCAAGACCGGCGATCACTTCTACACGACGAATTACGCCGAGCTCGGCGGGGGGAAGAGCGGCTACGTGTACGAGGGCGTCTGCGCCTACGTCCGCTGACCGCCTCCGGTCCCCGGACCGCCGGCCGCCGGGCGAGCGGTGACCTCCTCCGTTCGCGGGAGTGTGTTCCTCGACCGTATTGAGGACATGCACCCTCGGTGGAACCCGGAGGATGCGTAAGATCGGAGCGTGCATCGCGTCCCTTCGGAGAGCCGCTCGGATCGGGTCAATCCGCTGCGTCGGCTGGCGGCTGGGCCCGCGACCGGCAGACTCGTTCCCTGATGGGACAAACCCAGGGCACACCGGGGACGGGGAGAGCGCAGGGCCGAGTGGTGACAGATCCCGAGCATTCCGACAGCCGGCTCATCGGCGGGCGATACCGCCTCCAACACCTCGTGGGGCGCGGGGGGATGGGGTCCGTCTGGGCGGGGTACGACGAGATCCTGCACCGCAAGGTCGCGGTCAAGGAGGTCTCGCCCTCGTCGGATCTCACCGACGAGCAGCGCGACGAGATCCGTCAACGGACCATGCGGGAGGCCCGGGCGGCCGCCCGGCTCACCCACCCGTCGGTCGTCACGGTGTACGACGTCGTCGAGGACGGCGACCAGCCGTGGATCGTCATGGAGCTGCTCACTCCCCGGACCCTCGCCGACCTCATCGCGGCGGACGGGCGAATAGCTCCGGCCGAAGCCGCCCGTATCGGCCTGGACGTCCTCGACGCACTCCGGACGGCGCACAGGGTCGGTGTCCTTCACCGTGACGTCAAGCCGGGCAACGTCATCCTCTCCGAAAGCGGGCGCGCGGTCCTCACGGACTTCGGCATCGCCACGGTGGAGGGCGACCCCTCCCTGACGGTGACCGGCATGCTCGTCGGATCACCGGGTTACATGTCCCCCGAGCGCGCCCGCGGCGAGCGTCCGACGGCCGCGTCGGACATCTGGTCGCTCGGCGCCACGCTCTTCGCGGCGGTGGAGGGTGATCCGCCGTTCCGGCGTGAGGGCCAGTTGCAGACCCTCTACGCGATCATCACGGAGCAGCCGCCACACGCCTCCCACGGGGGACCGTTGCAGCGGTTCATCGCCCGGCTGCTCGAACGCGACCCCGCCCGCCGTCCGAGTGCGGCCCAGGCCTACCACCACCTGCGGCGCATCAAGGAGGCCACGGAGTCCAAGAACCGGGCTCCCCGGGAGTTCGCCTTCGCCCAGAAGACCACCAAGCCGGACGACCAGCTCCTCTCCCCGACCAAACGCGAACCGCTTCCCGCGATCTCTCCCGCGTCTGCGCCGCCGCCGGACGCCGCGCCCGGCAGCTCGACGGCGCCGAAGGCTTCGACGGCATCCGCGACGCCGGACGCGTCAAAGGGCTCGACAGCGTCAAAGGGTGCGACGGCGTCAAAGGGCTCGTCAGCGCCGAAGGCTCCGGTGAAGACGCCGGTACCCGCAGCCAGCGAGAAGGCCAAGGCCGCACCCGACGCCGCTCCGGAGGCCGCCCCGGCGCCAAAGCTCAAGCCCGCGTCCGCTGCCAGGACCGCCCCGGCACCCCAGGCCAAAGCCAAGGCCAAGGCAGCGCCCTCCGCCAAGGCCACCCCGGCGTCCCCCCAGAAACCGGCGCCGGCACGCCCGGCTCAGGCCCAGAAACCGGGTCCGAAACCGGGTCCGAAGCCAGCTCCGGCACCGGGCCCGAAACCGGCGACCGGGACCCGGACCACGACGAAACCGGCCCCCGTGCCCCCGCCCGTGCCCGGGCCTTCGGCAACCTGGGAGTGGCCTCCCAGCCGTTCCGTGGTCACGGTGACGACGGCAGGTGCCGCCATCGTCCTCTTGGGCGCTTTTCTGGCTCTCCACCAGGGGACCTTTTCCGGGCCGGAGGCCAGCGGCCCGGCGACACCCCGTACCTCCGTCGCCACCGGGTCCGCCGCAGGCAACCCTCCGCCGTCGGCGAGTTCTTCTCCCGCGAGCGCTCCTCGGACCGTGCAGGGCACTCCCCGTAACGGCTCCGGGGACGGCCACCCGTCCCCGGGCTCGGGCGGATCGGTGGTCTCCCCGGGCCAGGCTCCCCAGGGGTTCCGGATCCACACCGATCCGACCGGTTTCAGCGTGGCGATTCCGAGCGAGTGGAAACGCTCGGTCACGGACACCCGGACCTATTTCCGGGACCCGAGCGGGTCTTCCTACCTGATGATCGACCAGACGACGCAGCCGAAACCGAACGCCGTCGCCGACTGGCAGGCCCAGGAGCCGAAGGTCGGCCGCACCTTCACCGGCTACCGGAAGATCCGGCTCGAACCCGTCGCCTACAAGGGCCTCGACACGGCCGATTGGGAGTTCACCTGGCAGTCGGGGGCACTTCCGATCCACGTTCTCAACCGGAACGTCCGCGCGAACGACCGGCGGGCGTACGCCCTGTACTGGTCGGTGCCCGACAAGGAATGGCCCACGCGAAAGGCCCAGTTCGACGTCATCGCCGGGAGCTTCCAGCCCGCCCCGTAGGAGGCGGCTGATCGGCCTACCCGGTGACAGAACCGGCGGTCAGAAAGCGGCTGAGAGAGAACGTGCGTAGCTGACCCGCGCGTTGTAGTCGGCGACCTGGTAGACGCTGCTGACCGGCAGCTGCGTCTGGTGGAGGAAGCGGGATCCCTGCACCGTGACCTGAACCCATCCGGTGGTGCGCCTCTCCTTGACCAAGAGGAACAACAGCCCCAGCAGACAGAACACGAAGAACACGATGGCGAGCACGATCGCCCAGGCGGGGATGCTCTCTGTCGTCTGGGACATGTCGGTGAACGTCCAGGTCACCGAGTTGATCGGCTGACGCCCGGCCGGAGTGATCACCTCGGCCTGAGTGCAGGCAATGTCACCGATGGTCACCAGAACGGGGTACGCCGGTGAGGGAGGCTCGAAGCCCTGCTGCGGCCAGGATTGAGTCATACCCGTATCTCTCGCGGTCCGGCTGGGGCGATCACACGCCACCCTACGCCCGAATCACTCATGGTCACGGATGATTCCGGCGAGTCAGGAGTCCTTCCACACCTCCCGCCCGTCGTGCAGGACCAGCGACGGGCGGGACGCCGCGCGGACGTCCGCCAGTGGGTCGCCCTTGACGACGAGCAGGTCGGCGGCCCGCCCCTTCTCGACGGAGCCGAGTTCCGTCGTCCGAAGGACCTTCGCCGCCTCGCTCGTCGCCGCCCGCAGCGCCTCGCCCGGGGTCAGCCCCGCGTCGACGAGCAGAGCGAGTTCGCGGTGGACGGACGCGCCGAAGGGCACCCCGGGCATGCCGGCGTCGGTGCCGAGGACCACACGGCCCCCGGCGTCGTGGAACTCCTTCGTCCGTTGCCGCAGCGTCCGGTGGGTCTCCTCCGGGAGGGCCGCGGCGGTGACGGCGAGGGTCGGCGTGAGCGGGATCCGGCGCGCCACCATGGTGGCCAGGGCCTCCGGTGGCCAGCCGTCGTCCGCGCCTCGCGGTTCGACGTGCTCCAGGCCGTCGACGCCAGCGGCGAGCGCCTCGCGCAGATCGTCGGGTGTCCCCCAGTGCGCGGTGACGGGCAGGCCGTGCCGGTGGGCCTCGCCGACGACGGCGGCCAGCACCGGCGGGGCGATGGGCTGGAGCGCGCGCCGCGGCGTGCCGCGTTCCTGGACGACCTTGATGAGATCGACTTTGGACGCCGCGAGGTCGGCGACCATGCGCCGCGCCTCGTCGGGGGTCGCGGGGAGGCGGACGGTGCCGGACGTCGGGGCGACGCCGATCGTCGCCACGGGATGCCCGCCCGGGGTGCTGAAGAGCGGACCGGAGGTGAACAGGCGGGGTCCTTCGATCTCGTTCTCCCGCAGTTGGCGACGCAGCTCCATCACGCGGGCGTGCTCGTCGCCCAGGGAGCGGACGGCGGTGACGCCGTGGCGCAGGAAGGCTCTCCGGGCGTCAGGGAAACCTCGGACGTCGTCCAGGATGAGCCCGGGGATCCGGGCCGGGCCCACCTGCTCTCCCCGGTCGAGTTCGGGGGAGGTGAGGTGGACGTGCAGATCCACCAGACCAGGCAGGACCGTGCGGCCCCGGACGTCGATCCTCTCGGCTCCCGCCGGGACGGCGACGCCCGTACCGACGTCCACGATCCGGCCGTCCTTGACCAGGACGGTGGCCCCGGGCAGCGGCCGTAGCTCCTCGCCGGCGAGAACGGTCCCGCCGGTGAGGGCGAGGTATCCCCTCTGGGGATCGCCGGGGGTGTACGTCGTCGTCAGGCAGAAGGTCACCAGCCCGACGACGAGCAGGACGAGCATCCCGAGCGCCCACCCCGTCACCCGGAGTCCTCGCCTCACCCAGGTCACGCAGTCCCCCTCCGACACGCCCCCGACCAGGGTAAGGGGCGTCAGACGCCGGCGACGACCCGGAGCGTCGTCAGGCCGGGGTCAGCGCATCCGTGCAGATGGCCACCCCCGGCGAGCACCTCCCGGAGGAACTCCGCCTGGACGCCGCCGACGACCTCTCCCGGCAGCAGCACCGGGACCCCGGGCGGATACGGGACCACAGGCTCGGCGACGACCCGGCCGATCGCCTGCGCGAGAGGGACCGCCACCGTCTGCGCCTGGAACGCCTGGCGCGGCGTGAGCACCTGGTCGGGACACTCCGCCAGGACCTGCCACGCCCCCGGCGTCCGGAGCGTCTGCCGGGCATCCCCCGGGACGGACACGGGGAAGGATCCGGTGACCGGACGCAGCCTGGCCGCGAGAGCCGAGAAGGCGCGCACCGCGTCGTCCTCGCTGTGACGCAGTCGCGCGGCGCCGCCGGTCCCGTCGACGCACGCCCCCCGGACGAGGTAGATCCGCCGGTCGTCTGCCCCCTCGACGGCGACGCCGAGATGCCGCAGCTCCTCCCCGACCTGCCACCCGGTGAGACCGAGGCCTGACACGTCGACGACGATCTTCAACGGGTCCTTGCGGTGGAACGGCAGACCGACGTCCTCCGCCTCCAGCACCCGCAGGCCACCGATCCGCCGCAGACGCCCCGCGAGCGCGTCGGCCTCCCGGACGGCCACCTCCAACGACTCCTTTCCCCGGACGACGAGATCGCGCCGCGCCGCGTCGACCGACGCGAGCAGGGGCAGGAGGGGCGACGTCGTCTGTGTCATCCGCACGGCGGTGTCGAGGCGGGCGATCCGCTCCCGTGACAGCCCGTTCCCGGCGAGCAGCAACGCTCCCGACGACAAGGCGGTACCGGTCTTGTGCAGGCTGACGACGGCGCCGTCCGCACCGGCGGCGAGGGCGTCGGTCGGCAGGTCGGGATGGAACGCCAGATGCGGCCCCCACGCCTGGTCGACGTAGGCCAGGACCCCGGACCGCCGGGCGACCTCGCAGACGAGGTCGGTCTCGACGCAGATCGAGGCGTATCCGGGCGAGGTGGCGACGACCTGGCAGGCCGAAGGGGTGCGGGCAAGCACCCGGTCGACGTCGGAGACCTCGACGCCGAGGGAAATCTCATGGTCGGGACAGATGCGCGGAGGCACCCAGACAGGTCGCGCTCCCGACAGGATCAGCCCGGCCATCACGGAGGTGTGGGCGTCACGCCCGACGACGACCTCTTGTCCCTCCGAGGACGTCGCCAGCAGCCAGGCGAGAGTCCCCGCCGTCGACCCGTTGCCGATGAGCCAGGCCCGTTTCGCCCCCCAGGCCTCGGCGGCCAGGTCCTCGGCCGCCGTCAGGGCGCGGGACAGTTCGCCCGTCGGAATCCAGATGTCGTGCTCCAGGAAGGCCCGTCCGACGACGTTCTCGACGTCGGGCGCCGACCAGGCCCCGCCCTCGTGTCCGGGGGTGTGCAGTCTCGCCGGCAGATGCGCGGCCTCCCGCACCCCCGTGAGGAGCGGGGTCTCCCGCTGGCTCCGGGGCCGGTGGCCGGGAGCCGGAGCGGGGCGGACGGCGCCCGGCACCGTCCTTCGGGAGATACTGCTCGTCGTCATCAGGGCCTTTCCTGTCGTCGGGGTAGGTGCCATGTCGTCGGGCGCGGGGTAAAAACCGCTCCCGGTACGGCGTGAAAACGGCCGCACGGAACCACCCGGGACGGTGACGGAAAACCTCGGGAACGGTTGAGTCGCCGACGGTCCAGCATTTGCCGGTCTGGCGACACCCGACTGTCGCACGAATGACCCGAGCGAGATTACGGGGACCCGGCAACACGTGTCCGCCCGTTCACTCAGAGCGATATCACCAAGGGTTTGAGAAATGCCTCCCGGCAATTATTTCAACACCGAACCCTCCCCCGATCGGCGGATGAGGGTGCAATCATTTCTTTCCCCGATCGATCGATCTCCGGGCGGGACACAATCCCGCCGTCCTCGACCGCGTCTCCGGCCGCAGAGCATCCGAACATCCGAACATCCCCTCCCACCAGGGCGAACACGCAAACACCCGGACCGTCGACACCCTCTCCCCCGACCCCGTAATCCGGAGATACCGAGACATTTTCGATCGTCCCTCCGTCACGGGAGGAGCGATTCCCCCACGTCGCGGCCCGGAGCCCTAGTTTGCGAACACGGACAGGACAGCGACGAGCCGTTCCCGCAGCTTCCCGTCGTCCCGTCACCGACCCTGGCTCATCGACGGCAGGCGGTCATGCCCGTCGTCCCCGACCGACCAGAGGTGTCATCGTGCGAAAGAGAAGGATCAAAGCGGCCTCCGTCTGCGCCGTGGCCACCGTCCTCGTGTGCCTCTCCGGAGCCGGTGACGCGCTCGCGGCCGCGGGGACGACGGCCGCCGCGGAACAGGTGGCGACCACCGACGTCGCGAAAGCCAGACGGGACCTCGACGCGATCGGCGGCTCCGGGTCGGCGGGTGTCGACCCGGTCGCCGCGCGGAAACAAGTGAAGAAGGAACAGGACGAGCTGACCGGTGACATCACGTTCTCCCCTCCCAGCGGAACCTTCACCGGCACGCTGTCCCTGACCCTTCGCACCGCGATCGCCGGGGCGGAGATCCGCTACACGACGGACGGCACGGTCCCGGCGGCCACCTCGACGGTGTACGGGAGTGCTCTGTCCCTCACGAAGACCACCCAGGTGCGCGCCCAGGCCTATGTCGGTGGGGCACCCAGCGGAGCGATGGGCAGCGCCGTCTACGTCGCCCGATCCTTCAACGCGACGCACGATCTGCCGCTGCTCCTGCTCGACGCCTACGGCGGCGGGAAACCTCCCCTGAAGACCTATCGGAACGTCGCGGCGATGCTGATGGAGCCGCGGAACGCGACGGCCTCGTTGTCCCAGGCCCCGGCCGTCTCGACGCGCGCCGGGTTCCACGTGCGTGGCCAGTCCTCCTCCAATTTCGACAAGGTGCCCTATCGGCTGGAGCTGTGGGACAACCAGGACACGGACGCCGAGTACCCGCTGCTTCGGATGCCCGCCGACGGGGACTGGGCGTTGCGCGGACCGTTCCCCGACAAGACCCTGATCCGTGACGCCTACGCGTACACCCTCGGGCGGGACATGGGCTTGCGGGCCCCGCGCTTCGCGTTCGTCGAGGTCTACGTCAACCTCGACGCCCAGCCGATGGCCCCCGCCGACTACCAAGGTGTCTACATGCTCGTCGAGACCATCGAGAACACCCCGGACCGGCTGGGCCTCGCCCGGTTGACGCCGACGGACCTCACCGAACCCGCGGTCTCCGGCGGCTACGCGATGAAGTTCAACATGATGGTCGCCGAGCAACCTCTCATCACCTGTGCGCAGAAGGATCCGAAGGACGCGTGCTGGAGGGACCTGGAACTGATCGAGCCGGAGGACCCGACGGCCGAGCAGAAGGCGTGGATCACCTCCTACGTCCAGAAGTTCCACGACTCCCTGCGCAGCGCGAACCCGTCGGATCCACGGACCGGATACCCCGCCTACATCGACGTCGACTCGTTCGTGAACCGGATCATCCACAACGAACTGGCGCGCGAGGGTGACGCGTACCTCCGCAGCACGCACTTCACCAAGGACCGGAACGGCAAGCTCGTGGCCGGGCCGCTCTGGGACTACGACCTCGGCTTCGCGGCCTTCACCGGCTTCGGCGGGCCGTCCGAGATCCCACCGGGGATCGAGGGCTGGCAGTTCGAACCGATGATGGCCGGAATGGCCACGTCGGACTGGTTCGTCAGACTCATGCAGGACCCGGCCTTCCAGGCGAAGATTCAGGCCCGCTGGCAGCAGTTGCGCCGGGGTGTCCTGTCCGACGCGCGGCTCGCCTCACGGATCGCCGTCCTCTCGGCGCCGCTGAAGAACGCGGCGGACCGTAACTTCCAGAAGTGGCCGATCCTCGACAAGGCCATGGTCGGGAACTTCGGGACCCAGGTGACGAAGACCTGGCCGGAGCAGCTGGACATCCTGAAGAACTTCGTGACCAAGAGAGCGGCCTGGATCGACGGGTCCGGCTGGAAACCCCTCAACCCCGAGCCGATCCCGATGCCGACGGATTGGCCCATGCCGTCGCCGACGCCGTCATCCACATCTACATCTACATCGACACCGACGAGCGACTGACCCAGAGCCGCACGTGACTATCGGCGTGGCCAGACCCGATCGGGCCTGGCCACGCCGATGATCACCCTTCAGGGGCATCTCACCGATACCAATACCGGGTAACTGACCCGCCCTCCAGGTAGCGGGGAATCAGCGTGCGCAGTTACTGTCGCGATCACGACGGTGATTGCACACACTGATCCCCCTGGTCTGAGCATCGGGTAGCGGGCCCGCTCCACATCCCCTGAAGGCGCCAGGCAGGGGCGTCGGGTCAGCTGCCCGGCATGAGGTCGGTCTCGGTGAGGGTTACCGGTCGAACCGGAACCGCTCTCGCACGGACGAGACGTTAGGTTGTCCCTGTAGTTGCACTAAGGCATTCCTGACGAAGAGGCGGGGACTTCCTCGCTGATCACGATCTGGACGCGTAGTATGCGGCAAGCGATGCGTATCGGATCGTATGTACCGGTTCCCGTCGCCGCAGGACCTGTCCGTTGCGGACCACGGAGTACGGAGCGTCACACATGCCACGGTCTCGCCGCCGAGCGACCATTCGACAGTCGAAGAAGCTGACAGGACGGGTTCCGAAGGCTGTGCCGGAGGGTTCCGACGGAAGCCTGCGTCACCTGTACCCGGTCCTCACCGCGGGCGCCGTCGTCATGCTTGTCACTCCCGTCGCCGTCGCCTGGTCGGCCACGCAGGACTCGACCGAGATCCCCCGGACGATGAGGGTCTCCGACTCCCTCGACGTCGACGGGACGGAGAGCGCGGCCGTGCCCCGGACTTCCGCGCCCACCGCCGATCCGGCGTCGGCCTCCGTCACGGGGGCGACGACCGGTCCGGCGATGCCGACGGTGCCGTTCCCGGCGCGGGTTCCGGCGGGTCCCGGAGAGAAGGACCGTGCTCCCGCCCCGGGCTGGCCGTGGGCGGTACGTCCCACGGCGTCCCGCCCGATCGTCACCGTGACGGCCACCTCCGCTCCGGGCACGACGACGGCGCCCGGCGCGACCTCCACCGCCGGGACCACGACGTTCGCCACACTGCCGACCACCGCTCCGGCCACCGCTCCGGCCACCGCTCCGGCCACCGCGCCGACGACCGCGTCGACGACCGCTCCGACCTCGGCCACCGTGACCGCCGCTCCCACGACGACGGTCACCGTCACCGAGACGGCGGCGACACCGCCCACTGTCACCGTCACGGTGCCGGGGTCCCCCTGGGCGCGGGTGCCCGAAGCAGGTGCCTATCAGCAGGGCGCCTACCCGTCGGGTGTCTACCAACCGGGTGCCTACCAGCAGGGCGCTTACCCGTCCGGGACCACGCAGCAGGCCCAGCCGTTCGACGTGTCGGGGTGGCGCTCGGGCGCGTCGGGCAAGTCGGCGATCGACGGGAGCTTCGGATCGTGGCGGGGCAAGCCGGTCCAGGTCATCGCGATCTGGGGTGACACGACCGCCGAGGAACAGACCGAGATCAGCGCCCTGGGCGCGGTCGACGGTTTCGACGGGGACCTCGACGTCGCGGTCGGTGCGCTCGCCGAGGGCGAGTCGTGGGAACGGGCGGCCCAGGGCGCCTACGCCGACCGCTGGCGTCAGGCGGCCAAGACCATCGCGGCCCACCGTTCCGGCAAGCCGGGGACCACCTACGTGCGGTTCGCGCACGAGCTGAACGGCAGCTGGTTCGACTGGAAGGTCACTTCCGGCAACCTCGCCGCGTTCAAGACCGCCTGGCGTCTGTACCACGACATCCTCGCGCAGGAGTACCCGGCCGCGAAGCTCGTCTTCTCCCCGAACAACGGCAGCCACTCCGACGTCCCCGTCTCGGACATCTACCCCGGCGACGAACTCGTCGACGTCATCGGCGTCGACTTCTACGACGGCTGGCCCTCGGTCACCAGCCAGGAGGACTGGGACAAGGTCCTCTACGCGACGGAGAAGGGTGACCAGCCCCGCGGCGTCGGCGCCTGGCAGCGTTTCGCCGCCGCGCACGGAAAGCCGTTGTCCTTCCCGGAGTGGGGGCTCCAGAAGGGTGACCATCCCGCGTTCATCAAGGCGATGCACGAGTTCCTGTCCGCGAACGCGGCGCGGCCCGGCGACGTCGCCGGGAAGGTCGTCTACGACGTCTACTTCGACATCGCCCACGGCGGCAACAAGGGGTTCATGCTGACAGGTTCGGCGAACCCCCAGTCCGCCCAGCTGTACCGATCCCTGCAGTGGGGGTCGTGAGCGCGTGTCAGCGGACGACGACGGCGGACAGTGCGAGCTCACCGCCGTTCCCGCCGTTCCCGCCCGACAGTGTGATCGTCACGGTGCTCCCGGGAGCGGCGTCCCCGACCCGGACGCTCGCCACGGCTCCCCCGGACGGCATCGCCGTCCTGACCGACCGTTCCCGTGACGCCGACCCGGCCGGGGGTGTGACGACCGCCATCAGGGTCACGGAGGCGGTCCCGGACGGGGTACGAGCCCCGAGGTAGACGTCGATGGTGCCCGGCGAGCGGAGACGGACGACCACCTGCTGATGCCCGCTGCCGGACGGAACGCTCGACCAGGTGGACGCGCCCGAACGGTCCTGCTCGGGCGAGCCTCCCGTCCACGACAGGCGCCAGGAACCCGGGACGACCGAGGCCAACGCCCCGTGCGCCGACACGTCGACGATCTCCTCTGATCCGTCCTTGGCCCGCACGACCTTCCCGTCGCGCCGGGAACCCACGAGCACCCAGTCCCGGTCCCCCGCTCGTGGCAGCCGCACCTCGGTGCCGTCGGATGCCGGAGAGAGACGCACCACCGGGGTTCCGGCCATCCCGGTAGGCACCGTCGCGACGGAAGATGTCGCAACGGGAGACGTCACAGCCGGAGGCGTCGCAGCGGGAGGCGTCACGGCGGTTCGCGTGGCCGTCGCGGCGCTGGACGGCGCACCCTGGCTGCGCCAGCCGCCGGACGGCGTGGCGGAGGTGCTCCCGGAAGCGGCAACGAAGGCGCCGGTCGAGGCTGAGCCGAGCGTGGAGGACGAGGGGACAGTGGAGGGCGAGGAGACGGCGTCCTCACCGGGTAACCGCTGCACGGCGGCGACGCCGATGACCAGGAGCGCCGCCGCGGTCGCCCAGGCCAAGGGAAGCTCCCAGCCGAGGCGGGTTCGTGACGGGTACCGCCCGGCGTCCGGATCGGGCCGGTGCCGCCGTGCCTCCTCGACACGGTGCAGGATGCCGTCGGCGTCCGGCTCGTGCGAGGCGGCCTCCCGGCGGAGCAGGTGGCGCACCTGCTCGGCGTCCGGCCCGCGCCGGGGGGACATGCGGTCACTCATCGTCGTCTCCTGCGGCGAGCAGACGCTGCAGCTGAGCCATACCCCGTGATGTCTGGCTCTTGACGGTTCCCACGGAAACCCGCAGGATGCCCGCGACATCGTCCTCGCTGAGATCAAAAGCATGCCGCAGGACGACGCACGCCCGGCGCCGAACCGGCAGAAGACGCAGGGCCGCGCGGACGTCGACCGCGGCCGCGCCGTCCGGGTCGGCATAGGTTTCCGGCCGGTCCGCGTAGAAGAGCCTGATCCGGCGCCGTTCCCGGGCGGAGGATCGAACCCGGCTCATCGAGATATTGATCATGATGCGCCGCAGGTAGGCCGCGGGCCGTTCGACCTCCGGCATGCGGTCCCACTGGTTCCAGGCTGCGATCAGGGTCTCGGCCGTCAGGTCGTCGGCGGCCGCGTGGTCGCCGGTGAGCAGATAACCCAGCCGCCCGAGGGCCGGGAGGTGACTGCGCGCGAAGGCGTCGAACTCCCGCTCGTCCGTGTCCGCGGCCGTGGGGCGGAGCGCCGCCCGCCGGCCTCGGGACGCAGGGCGCGCCGCCCCGGAGGCATTGCCCACGCCGCAGAGTCGCCACCTCTCCGTCGACACGTTGACACCCACGCTGAGGTGTCCCACGACGCGGGTCGTCCCCGCGGCCCGTCCCTCGTGAACGAGCCGGGACGACGACCCGCGACCCAGCGTGCTCAGCGGACGGTGAAGGCGGTGTCAAGGGTCTGATCAATCGCCGTCCGCCGTGAGCCCGTCGCCACGATCCTCATCCCGGCGAAGCTTCCCGGAGCGGCCTTCGGGACGGTGAAGGACGTCGTCCCCTGACCCGACGGCGAGAGCACGGAACCCCTTGTCGAGATCGACCACGAGGTCCTCGACGCCTTCCAGCCCCACCGCCAGGCGCACGAGCCCCGGGGTGACGCCGGCGGCGCGTTGTTCAGCGGCGGAGAGCTGGGAGTGCGTCGTCGACGCGGGGTGGATCACCAGCGAACGGACGTCGCCGATGTTCGCCACGTGGCTGAACAGTTTCAGCGCCTCGACGAAGCGCCGTCCCGCCCCTGCACCGCCGCAGACCTCGAACGCCACCACCGCCCCGGACCCCCGGGGCAAGTAGCGGCGGGCCGTGCGGTGCCAGGGGCTTCCCCGCAAGCCGGGGTATGTCACCCTCTCGACCTCGCGACGTCCGACGAGCCAGGCTGCGATCGCCTGGGCGTTCGCGACGTGCCGTTCCATCCGCAGACTCAGGGTCTCCAGGCCGCGCAGCAGCAGGAAAGCGTTCATCGGAGCGAGCGAGGCTCCGAGATCCCGCAGCCACCCCGCGCGCAGCACCGCCGAGTACGAGGTCCGGTCCGCACCGAGGTCGAAGGTGCCTCCGTCTACGACGACGCCCGCGACGAGAGTGCCGTGACCACCCAGGTACTTCGTCGCCGAGTGGACGACAATGTCCGCCCCGTACTCGAACGGCCGCAACAGGTACGGCGTGGCGAGGGTGTTGTCGACGACTAGGGGAATCCCGGCGGCATGTGCCACCGAGGCCACCCCTACGATGTCGAGGACATTGTTCCGGGGATTCCCGATGGTCTCGGCGAAAAATGCCTTGGTACTGGTGCGGACGGCGGAACGCCAGGCCTGGAGGTCGTCGGGATCCTCGATGAAGGAGACCTCGATGCCCCGGGCTCGGAAGGTCCGGGCGAACAGGGCGTACGTTCCTCCGTACAACGCCGAGGACGTGACGATGTGATCACCGGCCCTCGCCAAGGTGAGCAGGGCTGCGGCCTCTGCCGACTGCCCGCTGGAGAAGGCGACGGCCGCCGTCCCGCCCTCCAGAGAGGCGATCCTCTCCTCCACGACCGTCCGGACCGGAGCATAGAGATCCGTGAGACTTTGACCGGTGACACCATGATCGGCGAAGATCGGGGTGCCTCCGGGGGTAGAGACCCATCCCGCGTGGATCTGCCGGGTCTCGAATGCCCGGCCTGAGAGGTCGTCACTCACCGTACGTGACGGTCAAGGCTCGCCGTCGGGCACGCCCCGCAGGCGTCCGCGTCCTCACCCTCAGGAGTGATCGGCACCGGTGCTCCCCCCGGCCCCTCGTCGAGCAAGGAGAGCACCGTCTCGGCGGCGAACCGCACGTACTCCTGGCACTTCTCATGGTGCGCGGGCTCGCCCCAGGGCAACCGGCGTGTCAGGCCCCGGCAGCAGATCACCTTGTAGCGAGCGCGGAACCGATCGTGCAGTTCCTTCGCCAGCGCGAACGCGGGTTCCTCGGATTCGTCGACGCCATCCCGGCCGTGGGCCAGGCCCAGCACCAGCAGACCTCCCGTGACCGCCCCGCAAGAGCACTTCGCCGTCCCCATCCCGACGCCCAGCGGCGTCGCGATCCGGTACGCCGACTCCGCCAGCCCGAGGCCCCGGGACTCGTTGAACGCCCGGAGGATCGCCTCACTGCAATACAGCCCGCCCCTGAAGTACTCGACGGAGCCCTCCACGGGATCGGGTCCGTGAACGTCACCGCTGACCATCACTCCACCTCTCTTGGTACTGTCGCTTGGCGGGAATGGCATACCCACACATGACAGGGCACTGGTCGTGGCCGACGCCGTGCCGGGTCCCGGACACCGGCCCTGCCAGCGGGGACATGTGCACGTGCAGGGTCAGGGCGTGACGGCTCGTACCGGCCTCGATGTCGTGCAGGTGATGGGGGCCGAAAGCGCGGAAACATCCGGCGTGGTAGCGGCGGCGGACCACGCGGTTGCGCGGTCCCGTGCCCCGCCGCCCGGAGAGAGCCAGGACCGTCGATTCCTCGACCGACCCGCTGAGCACGGCGAACACCCCCGAGGCGTCACCGTGGTCGTGCATGCCCGTCGACCGACCGGGCACCCAGGTCGACACCCATGCCTCCCAATCCAGGCCTGCGGCGAGGCAGGTCGTGACCGGGGAGTCGCCGAAGCGCACCGTGGGCCGCCACAGAGCCTGTCGCGCGAGCAGATAGGAAGCAATCTCGCGGGGGACGGGGGGAAGGGTGGGTCTCATGGCAGTCCTCGCCGGTCCTCGTCAGGGACTCCACGCGGAGCCCGCACTTGCGGCGCGGATCCGCGCCACCGGGTCGTCACCCGGGGCACCCCGCTGCGGAAGGGGGTTGCCGGCCAGCGAGCCGGGGCTTCGCGCTGGCGCTCAAGACCTGAACCCACCGTAGGCGAGGGACCCCCGGAGCTACGCTGTCCTCCCATCGAGCAGGGCCGGGTGGCCCAGGGACGGGAGAGCCATGCCCACCGAGCGAACGATGCCCACCGCCGTCATCACCGGCGCCAGCAGCGGGATCGGCGCCGCCACGGCACGGGCCCTCGCCCGCGCCGGGTACCGCACCGCCCTCCTCGCCCGCCGCACCGAGCGTCTCGGGGCCCTCGCCGCCGAGATCGAGGCTGCCGGAGGCCACGCGGAGGTTCACGCCGTGGACGTCACCGACGCGGACGCCGTCCGGGCGACCGCCGACCGCATCGGCTCGTGCGACGTCCTCGTCAACAACGCCGGTGGCGCGTTCGGGACCGAGACCGTCGCCGAGGGCGACCCCGGCGACTGGGCCCGCATGTTCCAGGTGAACGTGCTCGGCACGCTGCACGTCACCCAGGCCTTCCTCCCCCGGCTCGTCGCGAGCGGCGACGGCGTCGTCGTCGTCCTCACCTCGACGGCGTCCTTCACCTGCTACGAGGGCGGAGGCGGCTACAGCGCCGCCAAGCACGGCGCCCACGCGCTCGCCGGAACCTTGCGCCTCGAACTGTGCGGCGAACCCGTGCGCGTCGTCGAGATCGCCCCCGGCATGGTTCACACCGACGAGTTCTCCCTCAACCGCTACCGCGGTGACGCCGGGCAGGCCGCCGGCGTCTACGCGGGCGTCGACCAGCCCTTGCTCGCCGAGGACGTCGCCGACACCATCGTCTGGGCCGTCACCCGGCCCTCCCACGTCAACATCGACCTCCTCGTCGTCCGGCCCCGCGCCCAGGCCGCCCAACACAAGATCCACCGCAGCCCCGCGGAGGGTCATTTTGGGACCAGGTCGTAGAAACACATCCGGGGACCGGCTCCCGGCCGGGTGAAGAGGCGGCGGCACCGAAAGGCCGACTTCTCGAACACCGGCAGCCACGACGACCGCTGACGGGGCAGGCCCTGCCCCGTCAGGACGTGGATCAGGAAGAAGTCGTCATCGTTCTCCCTGCCGTCGTACCTGATCTCCGGTTCTCCCACCAGAAGGATCTTCTGCTCGGGGAACAGGGTGGCGATCTCGTCGAGCAGTGTCACGACGGCGTCCTCCCCGCCCCGGAAATGCTCGTGCAGGGCGCTCATCACGCACAGCCCGTCGGCGTCCAGGCATGCCTCGGGCCAGTCACGGGGCGAGAAGGCGTCAGCGACGACGAAATCGACCCGGTCGGCCACGCCGTGGCGACGGGCCAGGTCCCTCGCGACCTCGATCGCCCCCGCGTCGATGTCGAGCCCGATCCCGCGAAGGGACGGGTCGAGGCGGCAGGCGTCCACCACGAGTTGCCCTCCGCCACAACCGATATCGAGCAGACGGCGGACGCCTCGCCCGCGCATCGCCTCCGCGACCGTCGGGGTGTGGAAGATGGTGAACAGAGTCGCACAGTGCTCTCCGAGTTGCGCTCCGTCACGAACCACATCGGTCCCGTAAACGGACCGGCCGGTGAGCAGGTCCGCGATCCGGCTGGTGACAGGCCCGTAGGCTCCGAGATACACCCCGAGGCGCGCCAAGGAGACGTCAGTGGTCGCGAACTCCCCCGAGCGAGTGAGGAAGAATTCCCCGCCCCGGGTCTCAAGGATTCCCCTGCCGGCCAGATACCGCAGGAATCCGGTGCCGATGGCCGGATCGAGTCCCTCCAGCAGATCCTCGGCCGACCGTCGGGGGCCCTCGCGCAATCGTTCGAGCAGAGGCGTTCCGGCGAGGGCGCGGAGGGCGTGGCACAGATGCAGCGAACTGATCATGTCTGGCAGGCCGGACAGGAGGAAGGCCTGCCACTGCCTGCGCTGCTCGGAGTCCTCAAGTTCGACGGTCTCCGGACCGTACGGAGTTGTAAACATCGGGCGCCGTCCCCTCCTCTCGCTCGTTGCGGTCGTGGGCTATTCACACATCGCGTAAGCGTGTCTGCCGCGCGGGCTGGCCGCGGCCCGGACGAGTTCCCCGTCCTTGGTGAAACCCGCCGCGCAGACCCTCCCCAGGGAGTACGCGGGAACCACCTCGACCTCGTGTCCCCGTCGCCAGAGCTCACGGACCGTGCCCGGATCGCAGGTCTCTTCGACGACGAGGACCCCGGGCCGGTGGACGTGAGGCGTGAAGGACGCCGGTACCTGGTCGGTGTGGAACGCCGTGGTCTCGGTCGCGAGCTGGAGATCGAGCCCGAAGTCGACGACGTTGAGGAAGAACTGCAGTGTCCACTGGTCCTGCCGGTCCCCGCCCGGGGTCCCGAAGGCGAGGAAGGGCCGCCCGTCCCTCTGCACGAGCGTCGGGCTGAGAGTCGTCCGCGGGCGCTTACCCGGGACCAAGGAGTTCGGATGCCCCTCGACGAGGAACAGGCACTGCCCCCGCGTCCCGAGGGAGAACCCTAGATCTCCGATGGCGGGAGAGCTCTTCAACCATCCGCCGCTGGGGGTCGCGGCGACCATGTTGCCCCACCGATCCACGACGACGACCGTGCAGGTGTCCCCTTTGGTCGTGGTCTCCCGCAGCACCGTCGGCAAGCCGTTGCGCAGTTGCGCCATCCAGGGCGAGACAGGCTCCGGATCGTCCGCCGCGGGCGACGGAGCCAGGAAGGAGGTCCGTCCCCCGGGGGCGCCCGGCCGGAGTTCCCAGGAGGCCTCCCGGCCGACCAGAGCCGCCCTTTCCCGGTTGTAGCCCTCGTCCAGCAGGGCGTCCAGCGGGACCTCGGTGAAGTCCGGGTCGCCGTACCACGCCTCGCGGTCGGCCATGGCGAGCTTCGCGCACTCCGTGACCGTGTGCACGTAGTCGGCGCCGCCGGGCTCCAGGGAGGCGAGATCGAATCCTCGCAGCAAGGCCAGCTGCTGGAGGAACACCGGTCCCTGAGACCACGGCCCGGGCTTCGACACCCGGTACGAGCCGTAGGAGAAGCTCGGGGCCTCCCGGACGGACGGCCTCCACCGAGCGAGGTCGTCCGGGGTGAGCAGTCCCCGGTGCCTGCGCCCGGTGGCGTCGAGGACCGGCCCGGAGGCCAGGAACTCCCCGATCTTCTCGGCGACGAATCCCTGGTAGAAGGCATCGAGGGCGGCGCCGATCTGCGCTTCACGGTCCGGCGACGCGGACGTCGCCTCAGCGACCAGCCTCCGGTAGGTCGTGGCGAGTGCCGGGTTGCGGAATCTGCTACCAGCGGCGGGAACCTTGCCGTCCGGCAGATACGTCCGGGCGGATCCGTGCCACTCCTCGCGGAAGAGAGGAGCGAGGACCTCGATCGCGTGGGAGGTCTCCGGAAGAAGGGGGAACCCGTCGTCCGCGTACCTGATCGCCGGACGCAGGACGTCCTCGAGCCGCAGGGTCCCGAACTCGGCGAGAAGCCGCATCCACCCTCCGAAGGCTCCGGGCACGCACGCCGGGAGGAGACCTGAGCCGGGGATGACGGTCAGCCCCAGCTCGGCGAAGGCACCGCGGGTAGCGGCGGCCGGCATCGGCCCCTGCCCGCAGATCTCCCGCGCCTCCTGCCCTCCGGCCTGGTGCGCCAGGATGGACACGTCCCCGCCGAGACCGTTGAAGTGCGGCTCGACGACCTGGAGGACGAACCCCGCGGCGACCGCGGCGTCGAAGGCGTTGCCGCCGTCCGCCATGATTCTCATCGCGGCCGACGACGCCAGCCAGTGGGTGCTGGCCACGGCGCCGGAGGTTCCCAGAAGCTCGGGTCTGGACGGTGGCATGGGATGCTCCTGCCTGTTCGCTGACGTCGGAGGAGAGCGGCTCGGCGACGGACGCCTGGCCGGTGTCAACTCCCGTCGAAGATGCCCGGTCCGGGGGCGAGAATGCCGTCGGGATCGAAACACGCCTTGGCCCTGCGGAAAGCCGGCCAGGCCTGACCGAAATGCTCCCTCCAGTCCTCGGCCGTAAAACGCACGGAACCGATCGGATAGAGCACGGCGCCGTATTCCCCTCTGGCGCGGGCGAACAGGCCGCCATTGCGGTCGAGCATCCTGTCGAAGAACCGCCGGTCGGTGTCGACCGTCTCGGCGACGGTGTTGATGTCCAGGACGAAAGCCCAGTCCGAGCCGTCCGGCTCGGGCAGCCGGGGATAGGGGCCGCCGACGAGATCCCGGCGCTGTGGATAGATCAAGACGGCTCCGTAGGGGCCGAGATCCTCGGAGGTGAGCGAGGGGTGGATCTCGGCGAGATACTCCTCGATCGACTCTCCGGGGATCCACACGTCGTACCACGGCTTGAGGAGACGGTCCCACCCGGCCGTCGCCCTCAGTTCGTCGATCAGCAGGTCGATCGAGAAGACGTAGTCGAGGTACGTCGAGTCCTCGACGGTCGTCTCTCCCGACAGGCCCTCCGTGACGGACCGGTCGTCAGGCGCGTGAGACGGGTCGTAGAGAACCGTCGCCAGCAGGCGGTGGGTCGCGGGGGCACCCGGCGGGTACACCTCCGCGTAGACGTGGTCGATCCCCGGTCTGGCGATGGCGGTCCTCAGATCACGGAAGAACGCCGGGTTGCTCGTGTAGTCCAGGGCGTAGGTACGGGCACGCTCCTTGGCCGGGACGAGGGCCAGAACGGCCTTGGTGATGACCCCGCACTGCCCGAGTCCGCCGAGGACCGCCTTGAACAGGTCGCTTCCGTGCTCGGGCGAGCACCGTTCGACGCTGCCCGTCCCCGTCACGACTTCGAGCTCCCGGACGTGGTCGACCTGCAGACCGGTCCGGAGCCCGCCGACGATCCCTCCCACGCCCCCCATCGAGAGCGTCCCTCCCACCGTGAGGCCGGTGTAGCCGGTGAGCACGGGAGGGGTCAGCCGGGGAGTCCGCTCGAAGGCCGCCGCCGCCAGGTCCTTCCAGAGGACGCCGGAGCCGACCTCGACCGTGTACGGACCGGTGAAGTTGATCTCGTCGAGGGAGCGGCACTCGATCACCAGGCCGTCCGTGAGGGCCTGGCCGTTCGTGGTGTGCGCCTGTCCCCTGGCCGCGACCGTGATCCCTCGCTCCCGGCAGAAGGTGATCATCGCCGCGACATCCCCCGGGGAACGAGGTCTCAGCACGGCCTGAGGCTCCCGGCGGACGACGTTCCCGAGATCGGTGGCGACCGACCGGCGGGCGTCGTCGTGGAAGAGGAGGTCGCCCTTCAGGACGGGAAGGCCTGTGGACCACGTCGTCGTATCCGCCCGGGCGGTCATTCCACACCTCGAAAGAATCGATGGGAACGGAATTCGGGAACGTTTTCCCCGATCCCTGGCGGACGTGATGGATTCATGCTCACCGAAGGCACTTAATCGCCCCTTCCGACGGGTCTGCCCTCTTTTTCCTCGACGTCCAGAAGACTAGTACGACAATGAACCGCACCACATTCACAGGTTCTCAAAATCGCTGTCAAGGCGCCTCTGAGGAGGCGTCGGCGCCACCTCCGGCCACCTCCTTCGCGGAACCGGAGATCCCGCGGAGGGTGTCGGCGAGGAACCGGCCGGTGACGGATCCGGGGAAGTCGAGAAGCGCGTCAGGGGGTCCGGTGAAGACGACGGTGCCACCGTGCAGCCCGGCCCCCGGACCGATGTCGATGACGTGGTCGACACTCGCGATCACCCGCTGGTTGTGCTCGATCGCGATGATGGTGGCCCCCTCGTCGACGAGTTCGTCGAACAGCGCGAGCAAACGGTCGACGTCGGTCCCGTGCAGGCCCGCCGTCGGTTCGTCGAGAACGATCCTCAGGCGCGCGGGGTCC
This sequence comes from Actinomycetota bacterium, assembly GCA_030837345.1. Taxonomy (GTDB): domain Bacteria; phylum Actinomycetota; class Actinomycetes; order Actinomycetales; family Kineosporiaceae; genus JAUPKQ01. The sequence continues at coordinate 22,964 of JAUPKQ010000088.1, forward strand.
CCCGTGTCACTGAGGTGCCTCGCGAGAAGCAGGCGTTGCCGTTCTCCCCCCGACAGGGTGTCCAGGCTCTGTCCGATGGCGAGGTAGCCGAGTCCCACCCGCTCCAGCCATCCCAGCCGGCGCGCGATGTCGGGGACGCGGGCCAGAAAGGCGGCGGCCTCGGACGGCGTCGCCGCCAGCAGATCGGCGATACTCCGGCCTTCCAGGGTGGCGTCGAGGGCGGTGGGGTTGAACCTGCTCCCCCCGCAGGCGTCGCACGCGGTCTGCACGTCGTCGAGGAAGGCGAGGTCGGTGACGATCACGCCCTTTCCCTTGCACACCGGGCAGGCGCCCCGGCCGTTCGCGCTGAACCACGACGGGTGCAGCCGGGTCGCCTTCGCGAAGACCTCCCGGATCGGCTCGGCGATGCCCAGCACCGTGGCTGGCGTCGAACGGATGCCACCTCGCAGCGGTGCCTGGTCGACGACGGTGACGGACGGATGCTGCCGGGGCAGCTCAGAAGCGATCAGGGTGCTCTTCCCCGAGCCCGCGACGCCGGTGACGGCGGTGAGTACCCCCAGGGGGATGTCGACGGTGACGTCACGGAGGTTGTGCATGCTGGCCCCGGTGATCGTCACCTCCCCGCGCGGCTGCCGGGGATCCTTCCGCACACGGATGGGGCTGCGCAGCACAGCTCCCGTCGCGGTGCCGGACTCGAGCAGATCATCGGGGTCTCCCTCGAACTGGATGTGGCCACCGCCCGCTCCTCCCGCCGGCCCGAGATCGATGACATGATCCGCCGCCGCGATGACGGCGGGGTGGTGCTCGACGACGAGGATCGTGTTGTGGGCGTCACGAAGCTTCGCGAGCAGTTCCAGCAGGCGGTGGACGTCGTGAGGGTGCAAGCCTGTGCTCGGCTCGTCGAAGACATAGCAGACGTCGCTCAGCGGGCTGCCGAGATGGCGGACGATCTTCACTCGCTGGGCCTCGCCGCCGGACAGCGTCGCGGACTCGCGGTCGAGGCTCAGGTACCCGAGCCCCACGGCGTCGAGGGCGTCGAGACGGTCCCCGATCGCCTCGACGATCGGAGCGACCTCGGCCCGGCGCACCGTCCGGACGACCTCCCTGAGGTCGCTGACGGGCAGGGCCGACCAGTCCGCGATCGACAACCCGTCGATCAGGCTGCCCCGCGCCGCCGGGTTGAGACGGGTTCCGCCACACTCCGGGCAGCGACGACGGGTGACGACACGGGCGAGACCTTCCTGTTCGTCCTCGGTGAGACGCGACGGCGTCTTGCGGAGGTAGGACCTTCGCAGCCGGGGAATCACCCCGTCGAAGATCCCAGACTCGGGGTATTCCGGCCCGGGATCGCTCAGTTTGAGACCTTCGGCGTAGAGCACCGTGTCCACGGAGGAGGCGGGGAGTGCCGACAGGGACAGATCCGGGTCGACGAGCCCGGAGTGCACCAGGCGCTTCCAGCGATACGTGCCCGGCGCGAACGTCGGGAAACGGATGGCGCCCTCCCGCAGGCTGCGCGAGCGGTCGACCAGGGCCGCCATATCGATGTCGTCGACGACCCCGAGGCCCTCGCACCTCGGGCACATCCCGCTGGGATCGTTGAACGAGTAAGCCGGGGAGAAACCCGCGGACGGCGTGCCGACACGGGAGAACATCAGCCGCAGCAGAGAGGCGATGTCACTCGCGGTACCCACCGTCGAGCGCGCGTTCCCGGTGAAACGACGCTGTTCCACCACCGTCGTGAACATCAGCCCGTCCAACCGGTCGACGTCCGCGGGAGGATACTGGGGAAGCCGGTTACGGACGAACGTCGGATAGGTCTCCGTAACCATCCGCTGCGCCTCGGCTGCGATCGTGTCGAACACCAGCGACGACTTACCGGAGCCCGAGACACCCGTGAATACGGTGAGTCTGTGTTTCGGCACCCGAACGGATACCTCGCGCAGATTGTGGGTCCGAGCCCCCTCCACGGTGATCCATTTGTCCCTACCACGGACGGCGGCCGACTCCGGCGATTGAATCGTCATGCCCTCACGGTACAACGAACGAATTGACAGGAGCGAAACGTCACGCCGGAGCAGACGCCGTGGTCTCGGACACCCGCGCCGGGGTTTCCTCCCCGACGGGCGGGACGCCGACGGCAGAGGGGCGCCGGGACGGGTTACCCCAGAAACCCTCCCCTAATCGTGACATTACTCACATAGACACGAGCGTGCCTGGAGTTATAGTCCTGCTCGATCGGCCCCAGGGCATCACAAGCCGGTTACTTGAGCAACGGATCTAACGTGCGCATCATTTCGCCCCCACTTACGATCACCTCAGCCATCGCCAGCTGGCGGTGCGATTCCGGCGCGAACCGCACCACCCGACCGACCTCGAGACAACATGCTCCAAGCACACATTTTCGGGGGGGTGCTTCCCGCCCTCAGCATGCCCCTTGCGGACAGGTATTCCCATCGTCCCGGCGGAGAAGGAGAATCATGAACTCGCCATCCGAGGAAACCCGCATACTACTCGCGAGCGACTGCGACGGCCTCGACAGAACGATCACAGATCTCCGGCGACAGGGATTTCGGACCGATGTCGCCAGGACCGGACAAGAAGCACTCCGACGTCGGGTGGACCACGAAATCATGATGATAGACCTGGATATCACGGACGTCGACGGACTCGCGCTGTGCCGGGAGATACGCGAAACCAGCGACATTCTCCTCATCAGTTTCGCGTCCTGGGAGGCCGATCGCATTCTCGCACTCGAAGCGGGCTGTGACGACTGCCTGATGAAGCCTTACCACAACCGGGAGCTGGCGGCGCGCCTGACGACGCTCCTTCGGAGGTTCCGGGCCCTGCCTCCCTCCACCCTGACCGTCGGCCGTCTACGGATCTGTCCCCTGTCGCGTCAGGTGAGGGTCGACGGGAATCTCGTCGAAATCACCCGGAAGGAGTTCGAGTTGATCCATCTCCTCGCGACCGATCCGGAGAAGCTCTTCTCCAGGACCGAGCTGCTCCAACGGGTATGGGGGTACGAGAACGTCGACCCGCAGGTGACGTCGCTGGCCAGCAGGACGATCGACACCCATGTGAGCAGCTTGCGGCGGAAGCTCGGGTCTGCTCACTGGATCGTCACGGTGCGCGGCGTCGGCTTCCGCCTCAGCGACGACGTCCTCCTGACGGAGCCTCCCGCCGTCGAGGCGGACGGGTGCACGGACCGGCCCACGGGCTAGTTCGCCGCACCGGTCCGCCACCGGCCACCGAACGACCCGACGAACTCGTCGATGACCGTCTCACGGTCGCGGCGCAGATCGCGGCCACGGCACAGGGAGTCCAGCAAGGCGGCCGACTCCCGGTGCCGGCGTCGTGTCGTCTCGTAGGGAACGTCGCTGAAGGCCACCAGTTGGTACAGCGACGGACAGAGCTCCGGGTGCAGCTCCTGCAGCCGGCGTTCCAAGGCCCGCCGCGCGAGGACCTCGGAGCTGTCCACGCCCGAGGACAGCTCCTGGAGATTCTCCATCGACAGGTCCGCGAGCGCCCGGCACTGATCGACACGAAGCCTGCTGTACTCGGCGGCGACGGCTTCGACCACCGTTCCGCTCTCCTCGCAGGCGGGGAATCCGAACCTGTCCAGAAGTCCCGCGAGGATCCCGGCGTCCTCGAAGCCGCAGTTGATTCCCTGCCCGAAGAACGGGACGACGGCGTGAGCCGCGTCCCCGACGAGCACCGCGCGCCCATGATGGTGCGGCGCGCAGTCGACGATCCGCAGCCTGCCGGGAGGACGGCTCGTGAGATCCTCGCCGACCTGGCGCATGCGTGGGTAGACGTCGGGAAACTCGCGGGCGCAGTAGGCCTCCGCCTCCTCCTGACGGGTCATCCCGGCGAAGTGTGGTCGCAGGGGGTCGCCGGCCAGCGGTTTGAACAGGCTCGTGGTGAACGTTCCGTCACGGTTCGGCTGTGACTGGAGGAAGTGGTCCCCTCGCGGCCAGAGGTGCATGCCGGTGGGGTCGGCGTCACCGTACGCCATCGATATCTCCGTGTGCCCGTGCTCGATGGTCGTGCAGCTCGCCGAGATGTCGCCGGGGTGTCTCCCCGTCATCAGGCGTCTCACGGCGCTGCCCGACCCATCGCATCCGATCAGCAGGTCGCCGGTGACCCAGGTGCTGTTCCCGTCACGATGCCTCAGCTGGGCCGAGGGCCGCGCAGTGTCCACGCCGACGCAGGTGCTGTCGTAGTGGATCCGGGCGCCGGCGGCCAGAGCCTGGTCCCGGAGGATGTTCTGGAGGACGCGGCGGGGAACCGAGAGGAGATGGTGGGCGGAGGCGGATCCGTACGGCTGGGTGGAGATGGCACCGTCACGGTGATGGATGACGCGCTTCACGAGGACCGTTCCCCGCAGGTAGATCCGGCGTCTCACCGATCCGGGCAGCCTGTCGAGCCCTCGCGAGGTCAAGGTGAGGTTGAAGGAGCGGCCGGATCCGGCGTCGGCCGCCGCCGATGCCCGCTCGAACAGGTCGACGCGCGTCCCCCGGCGCCGCAGAAGCGTCGCGAGGGCGCATCCGACGGGCCCCGCCCCGATGATCACTACTGAACGTCGCCGTTGTTCAGGCATCCAGGCCTCTCCTCTCATCCCGCCCCGGCGACGGAAGCGCGCCGAGACGACGGAAGTACTCGAACATCCGGTGGATCAGCGCCGGGTCAGCCGGCGGGATGGGGCACCCGGCGGCGAAGAGAGCGTTTTGCGTGAACGTGTTGTCGACGCCGAACCTGCCGAGGCGCATCACCCCTTCGCGCATGAGGGGTACCAGCGAGCCGAGTCCCTGCCTCCGGCCGTGTCCCTCCGTCCCCGCCTGGCGCTCCAGCGCGCTCATCCAGGTGGGCCTGTCCGTCGGGCTCACCGCGTATCCCTCCGCGCGGATCCGTTCGATGACGGTCCGCCAGGTGAGTCCCCGCGGGTGGTGGAGGTGCCAGATGCCGTCGGCAGGCCCGTCGGTCGACAGCCCGACGACGGCTCGTGCCACGTAGTCGACCGGCAGGAGATCGACGGCTGGCGCGTCGAGGATGTCCTCCGGGTAGCACCCGAGCATGGCGAACCCCTTCAGCTGTAGCCAGAAGAAGTCGTCATGCCGGCAGGCTCCGGTCCGGCTGTGCCCCGCGATCCGCCCGACGCGGTGCACGGTGACGGGCAGGCCCGCCCGCCCCGCCTCGAGGGCGAGGCGCTCGGCGACCCATTTGCTCTGCGAGTATCCGATCCCCAGCGACTCAGGATCCCCCGGCACGGTGTCCTCCCTCACGACGCCGGAGGTGGAGTCGGGCGGGAAGACCCCCATGGTCGAGATCAGGCGTAGGGGGGTCCGGTTGGCACCGCAGACGTCGAGCAACTCCCGCAGGCCGTCGACGTTGGTCTGTCTGACCGTCCGGTAGGGGACGGCGAAGTTGATGTGCGCGGCCGCGTGGTAGACCTCGCTCACCTCGTCGGCGAGCCGTTCCCCCCACCCTCCGGGGCCGAGGCCGGGCCGGGTGAGATCCCCGGGGAGGATCTCCGTTCCGGCGAGCAGGGACTCGGGCAGGTCGAAGGTCCGCAGCGCCTCCCGGAGGCGCCGCCTCCCCTCCTCGACGCCGTCGGCCCTGATCAGGCAGCCCACCCGCCGACCGGCACGCCGCAGCTCGCAGAGCAGCTGGCTGCCGAGGAACCCCGTCGCCCCCGTCAGGAGCACCATGTCGCCGGTGGGCTCCCGCCGGTCCCGCACGTCGAGGTCGTGCAGACGCGCCTCCTCGCGGAGGTTGACGGCGGCCGACGCTCCGGGATGGTCGAGGCTCCGCGCCATGCCACGCACGGTCGGCGTGCTCAACAGCGCCGACAGGGGGACGTCGGCGTCCAGCCGTTCCCTGACCAGCCGGTGCAGCCTGGCCGCGACCAGAGAGTGGCCGCCCACCGAGAAGAAGTCGGCCTCGGGACCCGGCGGCGGGCCTCCGAGGACCTCCGCCCACAACCTGGCGATCGCGCGTTCGGAGCCGGTGACGGCTCCGTCCCAGCCAGGGCAGTCCGGCGCCTTCCCGGGGGCGTCGTCGGAACCGATCAGCGCCTCCAGCGCGCGGTGGTCGGTCTTGCCGTTCGCTGTCACCGGGATGGTGTCGAGACGGGTGATCCCCCGGGGGATCATGTAGTTGGGCACGACCGAACCGAGCCGTGATCGCCAGTCCGCGGGGATCCGCTCCCTGCTTCGCACGAAGGCGTGCAGGGCGCGTTCCGTACCCGTCGTGACGGCGAGGACGACGGCGGCCTCCGCCCCGAGCGTTCGTTCGAGCGCCGCCTCCACCTCACCCGGTTCGATCCGGTATCCACGGATCTTGACTTGCTGGTCGGCCCTGCCGCGGTAGTGCAGGCGTCCGTCCGGCGTCAGCAGGACGACGTCACCCGTGCGGTACATCCGCTGTCCGGGGGTGAACGGGTCCGGGACCATGACGGCCCGCGTCGTGTCCGGCAGGCCGAGGTATCCCGTCGACACGACCGGTCCCGCGACGCACAGTTCGCCCTCCACCCCGAACGGCAGGGGACGGATCACCGGGTCGGACCGCTCGGCGTCACCGTGGTCACGGCCGACGACGTAGGCGTCCACCCCGGGGACGACACGGCCGATCGACGGCAGGGCGGGCCAGGTCGCGGGATCGGCGGGAAGCCTGTCCTCGGTGCACAGATGGGCTTCCGACGGGCCGTACGCGTTGATCAACCGCGCGTCCGGGCAGCGCCGGAACATCGTCCGCAGATCATCGGTGATCACCAGTGCTTCCCCGGTGACGTAGACCTCCCGCAAGGCCGTCAGGCGGAGCGGCGACGTTCGCAGGACCGCGGCCAGCTCGCACAGCGCGACATAGGGGAGGTAGACCCGCTCGACACGCTCGTCGGCGAGGAGGGCCGCGAGTTCCCCGAAGTCGGTACGGGCGCTCGGGGACGGCACGACCAGTGCCCCGCCGGTGCACAGGGTGCCGAAGACCTCCAGGGTGAACACGTCGAAGGAGGGCGGCATGTACTGCAACGTGCGCATCCGGCGTCCCGAGGACAGGTGTGCCTGGTTCCGGACGAGGTTCGTCAGGGTCGTCTCGGGCAGGACGACGCCCTTGGGCCTGCCGGTGGA
>JAUPKQ010000089.1 GCA_030837345.1 Actinomycetota bacterium
ACCGTCGTGAACACGACAGCAACTGCACACACTGATTCCTCAACGCCGGAATGACGGGTCGTTTACCCGGTATCAGCACAAGAGACGCGGTCCATGACGTCTCACCGCCTACGAAAATCTTCGAAGAACCGACCGGTTGATGCGCCAGCCCCGCGACCTTGAACGTCTGATCGGGTTCGGGGACTCCGGCCTGCTGGTCGCCTCGTGCCACGGCGACTTCGACCTCGCCAGTTCCGACGACCGGTTCACCCTGCGCATCCTGACCGCCGCAGCGGCGAATGCCTCCGACGACACCTCCCGGCGCCAGCGGCGCAAGATGGCGGCCCTGCGCGAGCAGGGCAAGAAGACCTCGGGGCCGCGTTACTTCGGGATGCCCGGCACCTACTGCGGCGTCGAAGCCGGCCCTGAACTGGCGGAGGCGGAGCGTGAGGCCATCGCCTGGGGCGTGCGCGCCCACCTCGACGGGATATCCCAGCGGGTGTACCGGTGCGTGATCCGCGACATCGGCTCCGACCAGTGCGGACGCCTGGGCATCGACCTGCTCAAGGTCGAGACCGAGGTGAGGGCCATGGTCATCGCGACCCTGGCCGACCCGGCCCACTCCCGCCAGGTCGCCCGCCCCATCCCCGGCCCGCTGAGGGCGGGGCGTCGCGCTGACAGGGCCGGGATACGGTCAGGGATTCCAGGGGTGCCAGAACGGGGCTGCGTCGGGGGCGGCTTCGATCAGGGCCGCCTTGACGGCGCTGGGGCGCAGGTCGAGGCCGGGCAGGTCGGCGCGGGGCACCCAGGTGAAGGCGAGGTGGTCCTCGCGGCTGTGCAGGTCCTCCTGGTCGACGTGGACGGCGAAGACGAAGTTCAGCTCGTGGTGGGCTGCGCCGTCCTCCATGTAGCCGTGCTCGACGACGCCGACGAGCCCGCCGACGCGCGCGGGCGCTCCCAGTTCCTCGCTGATCTCGCGCACGAGCGCGTCCTCGACGCGCTCTCCGGGCTCGACATGCCCGCCAGGAAGGAAGGACCACGACTTGGCGACGTGACGCACCACGAGCAGGCTGTCCCCACGTGCGATCACGGCACGAGCGATGATCTCCGTCATCCCGGCAGTCTGAGTGGGTGTGCTCATGTGGGTCCTTTGCGTGATCTGATCGTTTATGGTCGTGTGCATGAACACCGTAGCGCTGCGTGTCTCCGCAGTTGCGGACGCTGTGCAGGCCATGGTCGCCGAGCTGCGCTGTCACCTGGGCTGGTTCGACCCCGACGCCCGCCCCCGCCATCGCCGCCTACACCTCATGGGGTTACCGGCCGGTCGGGCGCAACATCCCCTGGACCGACGCCACCGAGCACCTCATCCTCCTGCTCGACCTACACCACGTCACACCCGCCCGCTAACCGCCGACGGATCATCAACGGCGTGTTCTGGCGGACCCGTTTCCGTCTGACGGATAGCGCTGAGGCCCGACGGGATCACCGGTCGCGGTCGAAGAGTTCCATCAACCGGAGAAGCCAGGTCCGCGACCAGTCGTACTGCTCCGAATCCGGGAACTCCCGGTAGACGGTCTCGATCGTCATGATCAGCAGCAGGTAGAGCGTGTACAACCGCCGACGCGTGATCTCGGCCGGGGTCGTCGGCGTCCGCCCGTAGCCACGGACGAACCCGGTCGGGTCGCCGATTCCCTCCATCGACGTCGCGACGAAACCGTTCTCCATGAGCGGGTCCCCGTACAGGGCCCGCTCATGGTCGATGATCCCCGCGATCTCCCCGTCACGGACCAGGACGTTCCCGTTCCACAGATCCCACTCGACGAACACCGGCTCGGTGACGTCGTCCAGGCTGCCGGCGCTCCGGACCATCACCTCGCGCACCGCGTCGTACCCGACGCCGAGCGCGACGTCCCGGCGCTCGCCGTCCCGCAGGACACTCTCGACCAGGCCGGTGAACACCTCACGCCAGGTGGCACCGGGATCGCCGCCGAGCAGAGGCCCGAAGTGGGCGCCCTTGATCTGGTTGAGGGCCAGGTTCGCCGCCCCGACGGCCTCGGTGTACGCCTGGTACTCCCTCGGCGGCAGCGTGTCGCCGATGGTGGCGAGGTTGTCGCCGTCGACGAAGTCCATGAAGAAGTAGTCGGCGTCACACAACTCGCAGCTCGGGTCGTAGAAGAGCACCGCCGGGACCGGGACGCCGGTGCGCTCGCGGATCAGCGTGAGAGCGCGCACCTCGTTCGCCATCATCCCCTGTTCGTAGGCCATCACCTCGACCTCGGGAGACGGTGCGATCTTGAGGACGACCCTCTGGCCGTCGCGCAACCGGAGCTGGTAGGCGACGTTGAAGTACCCGTCGGAGAGTTCCTCAACCCAGCCCTGTCCGTCAGATGCCTGTCCGTCGGGCACCTGTGCGTCCCCGAAGGCGCGGGCGACCATCGCCCGCAACACCTCAGTCGTCTGCCGGTTCTTGGTGATGGCCTCCACGAACTACCACGTCCTCAGGTGTCACGGTCCGGTCTTCTCCTGGTACGACAACGATGCCAGCCACCACACGTTCGGTGGTGACTGGCATCCGTCGTCGCTTCAGGATCGTCGCTTCACGGTCACCGCTTGAGCGTCAGCACGCCCGGGCGGTACGGCAGGAGTCCGTAGTCGCCGCCGGAGCTCGGCGAGCGGCCCTGGTACAGCAGTTGGAGGTTGCACGCGTCGACCGTCATCGTCTGGTCGGGGTTGCTGCGGATCAGCTCACCGTGACTGATGTCGTTGGTCCAGGTGGCTCCGCTGTTCGCCTTGCCCGCGAACGGGTTGTTCTCGCTGGCGGCCTGCGGGGTCCACGAGCCGTTGAGGCTGTTGGCGGTGAAGGAACGGAAGTACCGGCCCTGGGCGCCGATCGCCTCCACGATCATGAGGTATTGGCCGCCTTGGACCTTGTACACCTGGACGGCTTCGAACAGGTTGTTCGTCGAATCGCTCATCACGACGGTGGACGCGGATCCGAAGTTTCCGGGGAACTGGCCGATCGGCATGCTCGCGCGGTAGATCTTGCCGTTGTCACCGGCGAAGAACAGGTACATGTTCGTGCTGTCACCGATGACGGCCTGGTCGATGGGGCCGGTACCGGAACCGGAGATCTTGCCGGTGAACAGGGGGTTCGCGCCGGACCACCCGTTGGGGTTGGTCGGATCGTTCGACGTCTTGTAGGAGAACGCCGTGGGACCCCACTGATAGGCGAGCACCCAGGTCTTCTTCGGGGCGAAGTAGAAGAGGCTGGGGGCGACGGTGGCAGCGGACATCGCGTTCTGGCTGGCCGAGCCCATCTCGGACCAGTTGGTGAAGAGGCCGAAGCTCATCGACCCCCACTTCGTCCCCTGGTCGTGGGTCGTGGCGTACACGAGTTGCTTGCCGTTGTAGTTGACGGTGGTGAAGTCCTTGAGCGAGACCCAGCCCGACTTCGGATTCGCCAGCGACCCCGTCGAGGACCACCGGTAGGTCGACGGAAGGGCGCAGTCAGCCGCCCTCGCGGCTGGGGCGGCGTCCGTCCTCGGGGCCGGTGCGGCGGACGCGGCCACCGATGGCGCCGTCACGGTGGCGGCCGCGACAGCCATCACCGCCCCTGTCGTGATCCACATTCTGCGCCGGGAACCGCTCGCGAGCTGCGACATGCGACGACCTCTTCCTTCTCGGGCGATGACTTTCGGTTGGTGACTTTCGGTTGGTGGCGAACCCCGGGGGGTGACAATCCCGCTCGGGACGGCCGAATACAGGATCATCATCCTGATGTGAACGATAACAATGCCGTTCGAGAAGTTTAAGGACACGTCGGGAAACCAGTCAACGCCTGATCGGAGAGGAGCATCCCGGGGAGAAAACATTTCACCCGCCGAGAGCGTCGAAACATTGGTTTCGATTCGGTGGGCGCGGGTCTCCGGCTCGCTTTCCGTCGAGGTAAACGTTCCGCGGAACCGTCCTCCGGGTGATCCGCTGACGGGGTGCGGTGCTCACCGGCGGCGGGGGAGTACGGCCCGCAGGACGAAATGATCGTCCGGGGTGCGCTCGTGGGTGAGGTGGCCGCCGATGAGCTGGACCCGTTCCCCCAGCCCGACCAGACCCAGCCCTGAACCGGGTACCGGATGCAGGGGCGCCCGCCGGGGGAGGAGGTTGACCACCTCCACGGTGACGGTCTCACCGGGGGCCGGGGTGATCGTGACGTCGACGACGGCTCCGGGCGAGTGCTTGCGGGCGTTGGTCAGCCCCTCCTGGACGATGCGGTAGATCGTGGTGGCGGTGCGCGGCGAGACGTCGCAGCCGTCCCCGGTGTCGCCCAGGGCGCACCGGTACCGGATCTCCATGCCGGCCTGGGTGATCTCCGTGATCAGGGCGGGGATCGCGTCGAGACCGAGGCGGAACAGCTCCGGCTCGTCGCTCCCGGCGTCCGGGGTGCCGTCCGTCGCCTCCTCCCCCTCCTCTGGCGTGTCGCCGTCCTCCATCAGGTCGTTCTGGCGCAGGACGCCGATCACCTCGCGGAGTTCCTCAAGGGCCTGGTGGGCGCCTGCGCGGATGACGCCGGCGGCCTCCGAGATCTGGTCGGGCCCGGCGTCGGGGCGGAACTCCACGGCGCCCGCGTGCATCGACAGCAGCGACAGCCGGTGGGCGAGGACGTCGTGCATCTCCCGGGCGATCCGGGTGCGTTCGAGGTGGCGGGCCTGCCGGATCCGCCACCGCTGCTCCCGTTCGGCCCGCACCGCCCGGTCACGGAACGACGCCACGATCTGACGGCGGGCGCGGACGAACATTCCCCACCCCAGCACGACCGCGGTCACCCCCAGATTGATGACCGGATACATCCACCAGGAGTCGTGGTCCCGTGACAACAGGTAGTCCGCGGCGGGATATCCGAGGATGGTCGCGAGAGAGGCATACAGGGCCACCGACGTCCGGCGGTGAACGGCGACGGTGAAGACCATGATGGGGACGACCGGGGTGGAGGCGAGTTCGCCGATCGTCGACGTCAGCACCGTGATGGCGACGGGCCACCGTCGCCGCCACCACAGCGACAGGCAGGACGCCGAGCCGATGACCAGCTCACTCACCAGATCCGTGGTGGTGTACTCCCCGGCCCGCGCATCGGGGACGACCAGGGCCAGCCAGATTCCGGTCGCCAGGGCGAAGACCATGATGTCGATCAGCCAGTCACGCACGGTACGTCGCGGAGGAGGGCCCCCCTCCTCGCCACAGAGGTCACTCTCGGTCATGTCTGATGGCGGAAAGGCCAACGAATCCGCCGCAGAGGGGGCATGATCGTGACTCACGGTCCACAGCCTAGAGCGACCGATTGGCGGTAGCCCCCAGGGAGTGATCCACGGGCGTGGCGGACAGGTACCCCCCGGGGATGGTTTTCAACGTTGTAGACTGACGGACCGGCGTCCGAGGAAAGGGCCTGACTGTGGCCGCAACCATGCACGACGTCGCCCGGGTCGCGGGTGTGTCGATCAAGACGGTCTCGAATGTGATCAACGACTACCCTCACATCCGCGCCTCCACCCGCCAGCGCGTCCTGGACGCGATCGACGAACTCGGCTACATCCCGAACGTCGCGGCGAGAAATCTCAGGTCGGGCCGCACCGGGGCGATCGGCTTGATCATGCCGGATCTGCGGCACCCTTACTTCGCGGAGCTCGCGGACGATGTGATGCGTGCCGCGGCGCGGCATGGTCTCGTCGTCCTGATCGAGCAGTTGACGGGCGATCGCCAGCAGGAGATCGAGGTCCTGCGCGGCTGGCGTCCGCGCGCGACGGACGGCGTCCTCTACAGCGTCCTCAACCTCACCCAGGACGACGTCGGGATGCTCGACGTCCCCGTGCCGCTGGTCCTGCTCGGGGACCGCATCTTCAACGGCCCCACCGACCATGTGACGATCCAGAACACCGAGGGCGCGCGGGCGGCCACCGAGCACCTGATCGCTCTGGGGCGTCGCCGCCTGCTCGTGCTCGGCGCCCACGAGCGGGAGGTCGTCGGCTCGGCCGGGTTGCGACTGGAGGGGTACCGGCAGGCGCTGCGCGGGGCGGGGATCCCCTATCGGGACGAACTGGTCAGCTATGTGGACCGCTGGCACCGCGCCGACGGGGCAGCCGCCATGCGGGGCATGCTCGCGCGGGGCGTGGAGTTCGACGGCGTCGTGGCCTTCAACGACTCCCTCGCGCTCGGCGCGATGCGGGTTCTCCAGGACGCCGGGCGGCGGGTTCCGGACGACGTCGCCCTGATCGGGTTCGACGACGTCGACGAGACGAGGTACTCGCAACCGACCCTGTCGACCGTCGACCCCGGACGGGCCGAGATCGCCGAGCGTGCGGTCGAGATGCTTGTGGAACGGATGGGCCCGGGAGGCAAGGACCTTCCGCCCCGGGAGGTCCCGGCGCGGTTCAAGGTGGTCCCCCGTGAGTCGACGACGGTCCGTCACCTATAGCGCGACGATCGTCACTCTGACCGCCCCCAGCTTGGACCACCAGCTCCACCTGTCGATGTCCCCGCTCCGACCGATGCTCGCATCATGAGACCCCACCTATTGACAGGGCCACAGCTGCTGGCTTAGATGGCCCTACAACGTTTACCTACAACGTTGTAAATAGTCGCACCACCGGTGGCTCGGAGGGTGCGCGGGACAAGGGTGTCTGTCGCGAGAGGAAAGAGCAGCTGCCATGGAGCGCAAATTACTGGCCGCAGTGACGGTCGCGGTGGCTGCCGTGACCGCGCTCACCGGATGCGGGTCGAGCAGTACCGCGGGAGCCGCCGCCAAGGCCACCTGCACCAACAAGATCGTCAAAGCGGACGCGCCGCAGGTCACCGTCTGGGCCTGGTACCCCGCCTTCCAGGAGGTCGTCGACCTCTTCAACACGGCCCACTCCGACGTCCAGATCTGCTGGACGAACGCCGGCCAGGGGAACGACGAGTACACGAAGTTCTCCACGACCATCGAAGCGGGCAAGGGCGCCCCGGACGTCGTCATGCTTGAGTCCGAGGTCCTCTCCAGCTTCGCCATCCGCAAGGCCCTCCTCGACCTCACCCAGTTCGGCGCGAACGACGTCAAGGCGAACTACACCGAAGGTGCCTGGCGAGACGTGAGCAGCGGATCCGCCGTCTACGCGATCCCGGTCGACGGCGGTCCGATGGGCATGCTGTACCGCAAGGACATCTTCGACAAGTACGGCGTCACCGTCCCGAAGACATGGGACGAGTTCGCGCAGGCTGCGAAGAAGCTGTCCGAAGGCGGTTTCAAGGGAAAGATCGCCGACTTCCCGACGAACGGCCGGGCGTTCACCCAGGCGTTGTTCGCCCAGAAGGGGGCGACGCCGTACCAGTTCGACCTCCAGAAACCGACCGAGGTGACGGTCGACCTGGCGGATTCCGGGTCGAAGGAGGTCCTCAAGTACTGGACCGATCTGGCGAAGCAGAAGCATGTCGCGACTGACGAGGCGTTCACCGCCGACTACAACACCAAGCTCGTCAACGGTTCGTACGCGGTGTATCTCGCAGCGGCCTGGGGCCCGGGATACCTCAAGGGCCTGACGGGCGCGGATCCGACCGCGATCTGGCAGGCCGCTCCCGTCCCGCAATGGGACCCGGCCGCTCCGGTACAGATCAACTGGGGTGGCTCGGCTTTCGCGGTGACGGCACAGGCCAGGGACAAGGCGCTGTCCGCGAAGGTCGCCAAGGAGGTCTTCGGAACCCAGGAGGCCTGGAAGATCGGTATCGAGAAGGGCGCCCTGTTCCCGCTGTGGAAGCCGATGCTGGAGTCCGGCTACTACAAGAACCTCGCGTACCCGTTCTTCGGCGGACAGAAGATCAACCAGGATGTCTTCCTGGCGGCCGCCGCCGGGTACAAGGGCTTCACGTTCAGCCCGTTCCAGAACTTCGCCTACGACAAGCTGACTGAGCAGGTCACGGCGGCGTCCACCGGCAAGAAGTCGTCCGACCAGGCCCTGGACGACCTTCACTCCACCGTCGTCAAGTACGCCAAGGGGCAGGGCTTCACCGTCACCGAGAAGTGAGAGCATCCGTGGCCCGGCCGTCACCCCGGGCCGGGCCACGGATCATCCGAGGACTGATGACATGACGACTTCCATCGTGGCGACATCCGGGAAGGCTCCCAGAAAGACGCTTCGGCCCGAGCGCCCGGGATCCCTCCACCGGCGGCGGCAGCGGGTGGGATGGCTCTTCGTGGCCCCCTTCACCGCGGTGTTCATCGCCTTTCTGATCGTCCCGCTCGGGTATGCCTTCTGGCTCAGTCTGCACACCAAGAGCCTGGCGTTCGGGACGTCCTTCACCTGGTTCGAGAACTACGCGAAGGTGCTCGACGATCCCGCCTTCGTCCGTGGCGTCGTGCGGGTGGCCGCGTTCGCCGTCGTCATGGTCCCCCTTCAGATCCTTCTGGCGCTCTCCGTCGCCCTGGTGCTCGACACGCTCACGACCCGGCTGGCGGCCTTCTCCCGTTTGATGATCTTCGTTCCCTACGCGGTACCCGCGGTCATCGGCGCGATGATGTGGGGTTTCCTCTACAGCCCGAACTTCAGCCCGGCCAACGGATTGTTCGAGTTCTTCGGCGCGCAGGCCCCGAACTTCCTCGGCTCGGACTCCATCTTCTGGTCCCTGGTCAACGTGGTCACCTGGCAGTGGGTCGGGTACTACATGATCATCATTTATTCGGCCCTGCAGGGTGTCGACCCGGAGATCTACGAGGCCGCCCGCCTCGACGGCGCCGGAGGCTGGCAGACAGCGATCCGCATCAAGACGCCGATCATCTCCTCCACCCTCGTTCTGATCACGGTGTTCTCCCTGATCGGAACCCTTCAGTTCTTCAACGAACCGCAGGTACTCCAGGCGGTGGCACCCTCGGTGCTCATTCCCGAGTACACGCCGAACATGTACTCGTTCGCCCAGGCGTTCTCCTACTCCGCGTTCAACTACGCCTCGGCGATCTCGTTCTCACTCGGAGTGGTGGTCTTCATCGGCTCCTACCTGTTCCTGTTCCTCACCCGCAAGCGGAGCGGACTCTCCTGATGACCATCCTGACACTGTCACCGACGGCACCCGCCCACGAGCGGGGGAACCGGACGAGGAAGCCGCATCGTCCACGAAGGACCGGCTCGCACGCCTTCCTCCTGTTGTGCGTCGCCTACTTCTTCCTGCCCTTGTGGTGGCTCGTCGTCGCGAGCACGAAGAGCAACTCGGCACTGTTCAACGGGGCCCATGGGTCGTTGTTCTTCGACGACGAGATGAGCTTCTTCGACAACCTCGCCCAGCTGACGACCCGGGGCGACGGGCTGTACTGGCGGTGGATCGGCAACTCGCTCTTCTACGCCGTCTCCAGCGGCGTCGGGGCGACAGTCCTCGCCGTCCTCGCCGGGTACGGGTTCGCCGTCTATCACTTCCGGGGCCGTAACCTCATGTTCTCCGTCCTGCTCGGAGCGGTGATGGTCCCCTCCACCGCACTCGTGATCCCCACGTTCGTGCTGCTCTCCAATCTCAGGCTGACCGACACGGTCTGGGCAGTCGTGCTGCCCTCCCTGCTCAATCCGCTCGGCGTCTACCTGATGCGCGTCTACATCCAGGACTCGGTGCCGAAGGAATTGCTGGAGGCCGCCCGCGTCGACGGCGCCGGGGAACTCCGCACCTTCGCGACGATCGCCCTGCCGCTGCTGAAGCCGGCCGTCGTCACCGTTCTGCTGCTGACCATGGTTGCCGCATGGAACAACTACTTCCTTCCACTCGCCATGCTGTCGAACCCGGATCTGCTGCCCGTTACGGTGGGGCTGGGACAGTGGCAGCGCCTCTCCGGCGCGGGAGCCGGGGGAGAGCAGGTGTGGAATCTCGTCGTCACCGGTGCCTTTGTCTCGGTGATCCCACTGATCATCGCCTTCCTCGGACTCCAGCGATACTGGCGCGGCGGCCTGACTCTCGGAGGTGTCAAGTAACGACCAAAACCTGCCTTTTCGGCCGCCCTCCCCACTCCCGTTCTGGCACAACGTTCCAGTTCCGCCCTGATGAGAAAGAAGTAACGCCATGGTCTCCGCACGTCTTTCGATCGATCCGCGTTTCGCCGTCGGCACCGTCGACCGCAGGGTGTTCGGATCGTTCGTGGAGCACCTGGGCCGGAGCGTCTACGACGGGATCTACGAGCCGGGTCATCCCGCGGCGGACTCCGACGGCTTCCGGACCGACGTCCTCGACCTCGTCCGCGAACTCGGCGCCACGACGATCCGTTACCCGGGCGGCAATTTCGTCTCCGGGTTCCGCTGGGAGGACTCGGTGGGGCCACGGGCCGACCGGCCCCGCCGGCTGGACCTCGCCTGGCACTCCACCGAGACCAACGAGGTCGGCCTCCACGAGTTCAGCACCTGGCTCGACAAGGTGGGCTCCGAGCTGATGCTCGCCGTCAACCTCGGCACCCGGGGCACCGCGGAGGCCCTCGACCTCCTGGAGTACTGCAACGTCCCCGGCGGGACGACCCTCAGCGACCGCAGGATCGCGGGCGGCGCCAAGGACCCCCTCGGCGTCCGGATGTGGTGCCTCGGCAACGAGATGGACGGCCCCTGGCAGCTGGGCTGCCGCAGCGCCGACGACTACGGAAAGCTCGCCTCCCGGACGGCCAAGGGGATGCGTCAGCTCGACGAGAACGTCCAGCTCGTCGTCTGCGGCTCCTCGGGCGCCACCATGCCGACGTTCGGCGAGTGGGAGCGCGTCGTTCTCGGGCACACCTACGAGGACGTGGACTTCATCTCCTGCCACGCCTACTACCAGGAGCGGGACGGCGACCTCGCCTCGTTCCTCGCGTCCGCCGTCGACATGGACCGGTTCATCGAGACCGTCGTCGCCACTGCCGACCACGTCAAGGCCCTCAAACGCAGCGACCACGACGTCAACATCAGCTTCGACGAGTGGAACGTCTGGTACATGGACCGCTTCCAGAACGTCGAGAAGATCAAGGGGATCGGGAACTGGCCGACCGCCCCCCGGCTCCTTGAGGACATCTACTCCGTCGCGGACGCCGTCGTCGTCGGCGACCTGCTCCTGTCCCTGCTGCGCCACGCCGACCGCGTCAAGGCAGCCAGCCTCGCCCAGCTCGTCAACGTCATCGCACCGATCATGACCGAGCCCGGTGGCCCCGCCTGGCGCCAGACGACGTTCTTCCCGTTCGCGGTCACCGCCCGGCTGGCACGCGGCACCTCGCTGCGGACACTCGTCTCGTGCGATAAGTACCGGACGGCGTCCTACGGGGACGTCGACGTCGTCGACACGGCCGCCACCTACGACGAGGACGCCGGCCGCGCCGCGCTCTTCCTCGTCAACCGGCACCTCACCGAACCCGCGACCGTCACCGTCGACCTCCGCTCCCTCCCCGCGATGGACCTCCTGGAGGCGCCGATGCTCTCCGACTCCGATGTCTACGCGAAGAACACCCTCACCGAACCCGACCGCGTGACCCTCCGGTCCAACGACACCGCCACCTGCAAGGACGGCGTCCTCACCGTCACCCTGCCCCCCATCTCCTGGACGGCGCTCAGCCTCGGCTGATCACGCACCTCCCCGGGCGTCTGCGGCGCGGGTTTCCGCCCGCGCCGGGGGACGCTGCCGCAGCCTGACCAGCATCCGGCCTCAAGTGCGTAGAAAATGTGTTGATCTCGTGGGGGATAAGTGCTGCTATTCGACACTTTTCTCACACGAGATCAACACTTTCTCTACGCACTTCACCTCGTCCGGTCCCAGCGAACTCGTCCCACCGGGCGCAGCGCGCCGTCCCCGATCCGTCGGCTGCTCTTCCCCGCACACGGCAC
>JAUPKQ010000090.1 GCA_030837345.1 Actinomycetota bacterium
AGGAGCCTGTCCCTGACAGCACCGGGCCGATCGGCCTTCCCGACGGATCGGGCAGGTCTGCCGGACGTCGCGGGGACGCCGTGCGGCACGGCTCTAGGACACCATTTGGGCACGGACACCCGCAGAGAGCCGCCCGAGCCCGCACACAGTCGCACATCGGGGCCTGACGTGGAAGCGGCCGCCGCCCTGGTATCGCTCCAGGTCGGAGGCCGTTTTCCCACTGTGCGGAGGGCGAGGGATTCGAACCCCCGGACCACGGTTGGTTACGTGGTCAACGGTTTTCAAGACCGTCGCCATAGGCCGCTCGGCCAGCCCTCCCGACTGCGAGAACACCTCACGGGTCTCGCCTCGACCCGGGAGCCGATGCGGGACGTCGTCAGTCTGCCACGACCGCGTGGGTGGAGGTGGTGTGAGATGGCCAAGGAGCGCCGGTCACCTCGCGACGACGGCGTGATGGGTGCACAAACCATGGTCACCCGGAACGAAGTGATTGATCGACAGGGAACTATTCCCCGGTTTTCCGATCACTTCGTTCCGGGTGATCAAGCACTTCGTTCCGGAGGATCAACCACTTCGTTCCGGGTGACCAAGCACTTCGTTCCGGGGGATCAGTGAGTCAGGTGTCCGACCCGCTCCTGGCCGGGCGAGACCCGCAGGGACACTCGCTGTCCACGCGTCTCAGGTTGTTCGCCGGTAAACGGTGATCAGGCCGAACGCTCCCGGGCCGTTATTCTCATCATTCATGGTCAGAACACGCTCCGCTCGAGACGCCATGGACCCGGAAAACACCACGAGCCCACGAGACGTCACGGACCCGGTCGATGCCGGAGTCGTGGGAAATGAACGTCTCACCGCCTGGGCGGGGGCTGCTCTGCTGATCGGTTTCGCCGCCCAGGGGCTGACCCTCCTCGATGTAGGCACCTTCCTCACCGCCCACATGCTGATCGGGTTCAGCCTGATGGTCCCTGTCGCACTGAAGATCCTCGCCACCGGATACCGCTTCGGCCGGTACTACACCGGTTCGCCGGCCTACCGTCGGCAAGGCCCCCCACGGCCGGTACTGCGGGTCATCGCCCCCCTGCTCGTGCTCAACACGGTGTTCCTCCTGGTCAGCGGTCCGGCGATCATGATTGCCGGTGCCTACCGGGATCAGGTCGAGGAGCTTCACAAGCTCAGCCTCTGGAGCTGGCTCATCCTCGTGGGCATCCACCTGCTCGCCTACCTCTGGCGGATTCCCCGCCTCCTGATCGACGATCTGCTCGCCCGGAACACCCGGCGGCCAGCGGCTGTCCAGCGGATCGCCGCGGTGATCGGGTCAGGAGCGGTCGGGATGGCTCTCGCCTTCGCACTGCTGCCATTGATCCGAAGCTGGATCCAGTCCTGATCGTCCGAACCCCATATCGTCCGAACCCCGGCGCCGTCCGGCCTCGGCGCCGCCGGTCCGGACGGCCGTCCCGGGTCACAACAAAATCCACCGTTGCCCAGCGTGATGCCGGAACAACGGTGGAGTGTCAGGGGATGTGCGATGGTTCGCAGAGATGATCAGTCGGCGTCGAGGCCTCGGCACACGGTGGCGTCACAACCCTCGCTGGTGCAGTGACACACCGCGCAATACTCCTCGCAATCAGCCGTCGTCGTCTGCGAACCGCGCGTGGCGGACATCGGACTTCCCTTTCGTCGGCGCCTCCCCCAGCCCGGGGAGTCCATCCCAGGGTCGTGTATCCCGCCGTCGGGTCGATGGGCTCTTAGTCCCGCAAGGTGTCCCACGTCAAGTGATCGGCGCCACATTACTTTGAGCATGTGACGCGTGACTCACAATGACGAGGTGGCGACCAATCGCACATCGTGGTACCCGCACCAAACAGTCCCTAAGGGACGAAGGGGGCGAATCCCGCGTAGGTCCGGGTCGTGTTCCCCGTAGGTCCGGGGCGTGTCCCGCACGAGTCCGGGATCGGTCCCGCGCGGGTCCGGGATCGGTCCCGCGCGGGTCCGGCGCCGTTCTCAGAGCGTTCCCGATCAATCCAGCAGGTCGGAGAAAAGCACGGTCGACAGGTACCGCTCGCCGAACGACGGAACGATGACCACGATGTTCTTCCCGGCGAACTCGGGACGCCTCGCCACCTGGGTGGCCGCCCAGAGCGCCGCTCCCGAGGAGATTCCGACGAGCAAGCCTTCCTCCTTGGCGGCCCGGCGCGCATACGTGAGCGCGTCGTCGTTCTGGACGTCGATCACCTCGTCGTACACCTCACGATCGAGGACCTCAGGCACGAAGTTCGCGCCGATCCCCTGGATCGGATGCCCCGCCGCCGTCCCGCCGTTGAGGATCGCCGAGGCCGCAGGCTCGACCGCGAAGATCTTGATATCGGGTGTCCGCTCGCGGAGGACCTGGCCGACCCCGGTGATCGTTCCACCGGTGCCGACCCCGGCGACGAGGGCCGCGATCTCGCCGTCCGTGTCGTTCCAGATCTCCTCGGCCGTCGTCCGCCGGTGGACCTCGGGGTTGGCCGGGTTCGCGAACTGCCGCACCAGGACGGCGCCGTCGCTCGCGCCGATCTCCTCGGCCTTGGCGACGGCGCCCTTCATACCCTCCGCCGCGGGCGTGAGGACCAGTTCGGCACCGTAGGCCCGAAGGAGGGCACGACGTTCCTTGCTCATCGAGTCCGGCATGGTGAGGACGACGCGGTACCCGCGAGCCGCGCCGACCATCGCGAGCGCGATTCCGGTGTTCCCGCTCGTGGCTTCGACGACGGTGCCTCCGGGAGGGAGTTCGCCGGCGGCCTCGGCGGCGTCGATCATCGCGACGCCGATACGGTCCTTGACGCTGCTCGCCGGGTTGTAGAACTCCAGTTTGGCGACCACTTTGCCCGCTGCGCCGTCCGTGATCCGGTTGATCCGGACCAGCGGAGTGTTGCCAATGAGCTTGGTCACGTCGTCATAGATCGGCATGGGGTGCAGGTCACCGCCTTGTCAGCTCACGGCTCGGGGCTCGTGAGGTCGCAGGATGGGTCGGAGGGGACGGGCGAGGGACCGTTCGTGGCCGACACGCGCGATCGGACGCCCGACGTGACGGTGACAACCCCGAACTGAACCTCACTGTTCCGCGGTCGAACATAGTCGACTTTTCCGGTTGAGATAGTCAATGTTCCCGGAGACCGTGTCCGCAGCCGTCCGTGCGACCCCAGGAAGACGACCTCAGGAACAGGTGTCCGGTCCCACGATCACCCCGAACGAGTCGGCCCTGGCGAGGTACTTCTTCAGGTTGATGACCGGCCATCCCTGGCCACCGCTGACGGGATCGCCGTGCCGCCACAGCGTGACCTGCCCGGACGGCGCGGCGGTCGCCATCAGCACGCCTCCCCCCAGTGGCAGCAGGTCGTAGAAGCGCCAACCGGTGCCGACCTTGGTGCCCCGGCCACCGTTGTTCCAGGTGACCGGCCCGGCGGAGGGATCGCTGTGGCGATACCAGAAGAGGGAGCCGCCGATCTGCCGGTAGATGACGCCGTCACCCTGAGGGGCGATGAGCTCGTCGGCGGTCCAGCCGCTGCCGACGAGGTGCCCCGCACTGCTGGCCCAGGTCGCCGCTCCGGTGAGCCTTCCCAGGTGCTGGTAGATGACGAGTTTCCCGTCGGGCCGGACGATGTAGATCCAGCCACCGGCGCCGACGGCGACGTTGACCACCTTGGTCGTCGGGGTGAACCCGATCCCGACCACCGAACCGCCCTTCGCCATCCAGGACCGCGTCGACGTGTCGTAGCGGTACCAGAGCAACTTGCCGGCCGTGGTGAGGGCGTAGACGACTCCGTCCCCACCGGCACCGGTCCAGGCGAAACCGCCCCAACCGCTGCCGATCTGCCCCACCTCGCCGAACGTGCTGGCCCCGGTGAGGGGCTGATCATCCTGGAGCCGGTACAGCGGGCCGCCCGACAACCTGCTGAATCCGACGGCGGGACGACAGGTGACCGTGTCTGTCTCCGCGGCCTCCGCGCCCTCCGCCGCTCCCGCCACAGCAAGCGCCACGGTGAGCGCCACGGCGAGGCCTGCCTCCACGAGAGCGCGAGCAAGAGCACGGCCCGGCGAGCGAGCCCCGGCGGCACGCGAGCATGAGCTGGTCATTGTGTCACTATATGCATTCTCGCGATTACCGGCAGCGAACACCGTGGGAACGACCAGAAGGGTCGGCCGCTATATGTCCACCCTGGGACGATTCAATGGATTCTGAGGGTGCGTTTCCGCCGTCGGGGGCCGATGATCGGGAGGTGGGACCACTTCCGGCTCGACCACCTGACCGTTCGCCGTCCAACACCTCTCTCGCGCCCACGTTGATCGACCTTCCGGTGGACGGCGTCCGCCTGCTCCCCGCGTTCCCGCCCGGAACGCTCACCCTCGCGGTGCCGACGGACGACGTCCTGGTGGTCGCGGGACTCCCCGGGGCCGGCAAGTCCACGCTGCTGCGAGGCTCGACGGGTCCCGACGACGTCGTCCTCGACCCGCAATTGCTCTCTGACAGGCTGCGCACGGTGCTCCCCGGGGTCCCGTACGGCCTGTTACGTCCCGCCGTGCACCTCGCGCACCGGATCCGGGTCCTGACGGCTCTGAGCCGGGGTACCCAGAACTTGATCATTCACGAGCCCGGCGGGCGGTACCTCTGGCGCCGGCGCCTGGTGTGGTTCGCGCGGATGCGGGGCCGGACAGTTCATCTGCTGGTGGTCCTGGCGGAGCCCGCGACCGCGGAGGCCGGACGGATCCGGCGCGCCCGGACCCTACCGGCCCATTGGGCGATGCGGCACGAGAGGGAATGGGAGAGGCTGAGGAGCGAACTGACCCGGGGGTGGACCGGCAGCACGCTCGCGGGAGAGGGATTCACCGGGTGCACCTTCCTGCCCCGGTCGGCGGTCCCGGCGGTCGTGTCGTTGCGTGCTCCTGTCCACGAAGGACCCGTCGGCGGTGTCCGAAGCACCTGACAAGCTTGGACCGGACCGGGGCACTCCGGTCGGTGGCGAGTCAGGGGTACGGTATGGGCGATCTGTCGGGTCCGGGCGACCCGATCTCCGTGGTTGAGGTACCGGAGGCCCGTTACCTGACCTTCGCTGACGGCGAACGCCCCTCCCCGGACCCCGATACCCAGGACCTGTCCCACTCCGCCGACCTCGTCCTGAGCGGGGGGCTCGCGACGGCCCTCGCCGCCTCGGGCCTGGTCCCCGCCCTCGCTGAGCAGTATGTCTTCCGCCGTGTCGGCGGATCCTCCCTGGCCGCGGTGCCGGCGGCGGCGACCGCCGCAGCGGAAATCGGACGCGCCGGGATCACCTGCGGTGCCGTCGTGCCGGGGAAAGACCCCGGCCCGGTGGGCGAGACCGTCCTCGCGGGGTTCGCGGGCCTGGAGCAGGCCTCCGCCTGGGCGACCGGACCCCACCGGCCGGACGCCGGGCACCGGCCGGGGGGCACAGCCGCGCCCCGGATCGTGTCGACCCTGCACCCCGACCGGGCGGCCCGAGGGGTGTACCGAGGGTTCCTCGCGCTGACCGGATCACGCCCGGGACCCGGACGGCGGCCCACCGTCCGTCTCGCGGCCCGTCTCACCGCAGCGGTTCTCGCCACGGCGGGCCGGTCGACGCTGGCGGTGCTCCTGACGCTGTGGACGGGGACCGCCCTCGCGGGCGCCGGGACCGTGGCGACCGTCGTCCGCGCGGGTCATCTGCCCACCGCCCTCGCCGTGACGCTCGCGGCCTGCCTGGCGGTGACGTTCACCCTCGCCGCCGGGTGCGGAACGGCCGTGCTGCTCGGGAGCGCCCTGCGGGCCGCCTTCCGCCGTGCCCGGACCACCAGGGGGTTCGGGATCTTCCCGGGCTCGGCCTCCCCCGAGCCCGGGTCCGGGACGGGGTCCGAACTCGGGATGGGGTCCGGGACGGGGTCCGGGACGGGGTCCGGGACGTCCGGCGTGCCACCCGCCCTCTTCGACTGGGTGACGGACCGTCTCGACGACCTGGCCGGGCTGGACCAGGCGGCGCCTGGATCACAGCGCTACGCCCTGACCTTCGGGGAACTGTGGCTGGGGCACTCCGGCCCCCGGTCGAAGGCCGATCTTCGGCTGTTACGCCGGGCCGTCACCGATCCCGCGCTGCGCACGGTCGATCTGACGGTGACGGCGACCGACCTGTCGTCGGGGCGTCCGCGGCTGCTGCCGTTCGGGGCGACCGAACGTCCCGGACAAGAGACCGGCGAGCCCTTCCTGTTCTGCCGCGGCTGTCTGGCCGGTCTGGTCCCGGCACGAGTGATCGACCAGCTCGTCCTGATGTCGCCGGGCAGCGTCCCCTCGATCGCCTGTCCCCGGCACCACGATTCGGTCCTCTTCGACCTGCCCGCTCCGTGGGACCTTCCCGTGGTGTTCGCCGTCCGGCTCACGGCGGCACCCCCCGGCGTGATCTCCGCCGTCCCGCTGTACCGGGCGGGCCCGGACGGCGCCGGGCTGCGGGTTCACTGGTTCGGCGACGGCGCGCTGACCGGCGGCATGCCCCTGCACGCGTTCGACGTGCCCCTGCCGCGCTGGCCCACCTTCGGCCTCCTCACGGGCAGCGTCACGGGCAGCGTCATGGACGGCGCTCCCGCCTGGCGGAGCGTCACCGGATGGCGGGGGTTCCTCTCCGCCGTCGCCCGCTCGGTGACGGACTGGCGCCCGACGCTCCAGGGCGACGTCCCCGGCGTCGACACGCTCGCCCGGGTGACCGGCGAGGGAACATTCCGTCTCCTTCGCGAGGCGAAGACGGCGACGGACCTCGTCGTCCGTGGCCACCGCGCGGGGTGCGAGCTGCGGGAACGCTTCACCGGACCGGATGCCCCGGACACCGACCGACCCCGGGCCGACCGGTTCCGATGGGCCCGGATGCGTTCCTCGCTCTCCGAGTACCGGCAGCTGAGCCTGTCCGTCGGCGCCCGCACCCCCCTGTTCACCGATCTCGCGGCCTCCTACCGAGTGCCCGAACCGGTGTGCTCCTGGTTCTCACCGCCCCTGACCCCGGGGAACCCCGATCCCGCCTGGGGGGACGCCGTGGCAGCGGTCTCCCACCTGCACTCGCTGACGGCGGGTGGGGTCCTCGACTGGGACACCGCATGGGGAGCGCCGCCCTCCGACCCCCACCAGCGGCTGCGCTGACGGCAGGGCCGCACCGCGAGGATCCCGGCGTCAGGACAGGTCAGGACAGGTCAGGAGCCGCCGTCAGCCCGGCGGCGGCGTGCTGCAACGCGGCCGCCCAGGTCCGTGACGACAGCGGCGCGTCGGCGAGCTGTTCGACGGTCATCCCCGTCCGGAGCGCGACGGCGACCAGTCCGGCCAGCTCACCGGCCTGAGGCCCCACGATGCTCGCCCCGAGCAGAGCGGATCCCGTCTCGCCGCGGCCGGACCAGGAGAGCGAGCGGCGCGGGGCGGGTACCGGTCCGGCGACGAGACTGACCAGACCGGACGACGTCCCGCCGAGCATGCCGGGGACGACGGCCGTCATCGGCAGGGCGCTCACCCTCGCCCCCGGGATGGAGGCGATGTCCCCGGGCCCGACGCCCACCGCACCGACGGCGGGACTGGTCCGCACGACGCGCGGGAGGCCAGCGGCCGACCAGCGGGCGCGGGACCGCCGGGCCGCGGCGTTCTGACCGGCGACCCTCGCCATCACCCGGTCGGTCGCACCGTGCGGCAGCAGCCCGGTGATCCTCCCGACCGCGAGGACACCGGGTCCCGTCGTCGCCAGGAACTCGTCGACCCGCACCCATCCGGCAGGCGAGACCGACACCCCCGCCGTGGCCAGGCCGAGCCCCTCGACGGCGGGCCGCCGTCCGGTCGCGAGGAGCAGTCCCTCGGCCGCCAGGTCACCACCGGACCCGATCCCCACCCAGGCCCCGCCGTCCAGGGTCGGGGCGACGCTCACCGCCCGGGAGGAGGTGAAGACCCGGACCCTGTCCTCCCGCAACGCCGCCGTCACGAGCCCGGAGACGTCCGGGGGCTCGCGGGGGAGAAGCCGCTCCCCCGCCTCGACGAGGCTGACCTGGACGCCGAACCGGGCGAACGCCTGCGCGAGCTCGCACCCGTTCGGGCCGCCCCCGACGACGACCAGGCTCGGCGGCAGCTCCCCGAGCTTCAAGATCGTGGCGGCGGTGAAGAACCTCGTCTCCGCGAGTCCGGTGAGGTCGGGGATCCGCTCCTCGTCCCCCGTCGCCAGCACGATCCGTTCGGCGCGAACGAGGGACGGCGCCTCCTGGCCCCGGGATTCGATCACCACCTGACCGTCACCGGCCAGGCCGGCGCGTCCCCGCACGGCATCGATGCCCTCCAGGCGCAACGCGGCCCGCCGGCAGTGGTCCTCGACCCTCTCCCGGACCGTCCGCAGGTGGGCGAGGGTCGCGTGCCAGTCGAGACCCCGGGTCGCGCAGTCGAGCAGCACGCCGCCGTCCGCCACCAGGCGCGTTCCCCCGCCGGGCGCGGCGTCACCGACGAGGGTCACCGGGAACCGCGGGGACGACGTGCCCTCGCTGTCCCGGCCCCCCGGCCGATCACCCATCCGCCCGGCGTCCCGTCCCCCTGGCTGGCCACCCGCCCGGCCGCCGTCCCGACCGCCGAGGGCGGCGGCCGCGGCCCGCGCGGCAGCGACCCCGGACGCACCGGACCCGATCACCACGACCGGGACGATCTCCTGGTCGGGCTCGGGGCGACGACGGCTCACGGTGCTCTCCTCGGCAGATCGGGGCCCCGAGGTGAGCGCGGACGCCCGACGCCGGCGAGGTCACGCCCTCCAGCGCCGGACCGGATCGCCCTCCGGACACCGCACCAGCCAGTCCGCCGTCCCGGCCGCCACCGCCGTGTGGACCGCGCGGGCGGCCCGGGCGCCCCACAGCGAGCGGGGGCCACCGTAGGGCTCCCCGTGGGGATCGCCGTGGGGATCGCCGGAGGTGGCGCCCCTGGCCGGGCAGGCGACGCAGACGGCGTCCGAGGAGGTACCCGTGCCCGGGACACCGGCCTCGGCCAGGGCCTGGGTCTTGGCCTCGGTGACGGTGACGACGAGATTGACCAGGGCCGCGTCGCTGAGGGTGACCGGGACGACGACGAGAATGTTGATCGTTCCCGGGCCCGGGGGCCGGGTCTCGGCGACGATGCGCTCGGAGGTCTCCGCGGCGAAGACCGGAAGGCCGAGACCGACGGTCGCGACGACGTGTATCCCCTCGTCGTCCGCGGTGGTCCGGCGACGGATGTCCGCGGCCGTCAGCAGGCCGACCCCGGGTCCTTCGAGGCCGAGGTCGCCGGCGATCCGCCGGAGGTGGGCGACGGGGTCTGGCTCGTAGTACTCCAGGTCGACCTGGCCGTTCACCCACCAGCGACGTTCGCCGAGGCCTCCTCCGACGACACCGCTGGAGATCATCGTCCAGCCGGGGCCGCACTCCCAGACGAGGGTGGGGCGGCGCCGTTCGCCGTCGGTCCGCTCCCGCAGGAGGACATCCGCACGGGGGACGCCCCTCGGGGGGACGCTCATCGGGGGGCCCGAACGGGGAGGACCCGGACGCCGTCCGGGCCGGTGAGGATCTCGGCCCGGGCACCGTAGTGGCGGGCGAGCATGGCCTCCGTGAGCACCTCGGACGGCGGCCCGGCCTTCGCGACACGGCCGTCCGCGAGCAGGACGAGATGCTCGGCGTACTGCCCGGCGAGGGTGAGGTCGTGCAGGGTGGACAGGACGGTGAGCCCCTCCTCGATCCGCAGCCGGTCCACGAGGTCGAGCAGTTTCTGGGCGTGGCCGAGGTCGAGGGCCGAGGTCGGTTCGTCGAGGAGGAGGAGACCCGGTCCCTGGGCGAGGGCCCTGGCGAGGACGGCACGCTGGCGCTCCCCGCCGGAGAGGGTCTTCAGGGGACGTCCGGCCATCCCGGTGAGGTCGAGCCGTTCGAGGGCGAGCTCGGTGATCCGGCGGTCCTCGGCTCCGGGGGCCGCGAGCAGGAAGCGGTGGGGGGTGCGCCCGAGGAGGACGTACTCGCGGACGTCGAGGGAATCCGGCAGGACCGGCGACTGCGGAGCGTAGCCGATCTCGGTGGCCCGGCGGCGCGGGCCGAAGCTGTCGACGTCGGCGCCGTCGAGCAGGATCCGCCCCTCGTGGGGGACCAGCCCGGCCACCGCCCGCAGCAGAGTCGACTTGCCCGCGCCGTTCGGTCCGACGATCGCGCTCCAGGATCCGGGCCGGACCGTCAGGTCGACGCCCGTGAGCACCTCGCTCCGGCCGAGCCGAGCCGAGAGACCCCGGACACGAAGCCCTCCGCCCTCGGGCGAAGGCTCCGGGGAACGATCCGGGCGAGGCACGGTACGGCCGCGGCGGACGGCGGAGAGGTCCAGGGCGTTCACGGGGTGCTCCCGGGGCGCACGCGGAGGAGCGCCGCGAAGAACGGCGCCCCGACGAAGGCGGTCACGACGCCGATCGGGAGCTCCGCCGGGGAGACCACGGTGCGGGCGATGAGATCGGCGAGAACGAGGAAAGCGCCTCCGACCAGCAACGACAGCGGGAGGACGATCCGATGGGAACCGCCGGCCAGACGCCGCACCACATGCGGAACGACCAGGCCGACGAAGCCGATCAGACCGCTGACGGCGACGGCCGCGGCCGTGCCGAGGGAGGCCGCGACGAGCACGACGAAACGCACCAGACCGGGGCGGACGCCGAGGGTCCGCGCCTCGTCGTCCCCGACGGCCAGGACGTCGAGAGCCCGCCCCGACACGAGGAGGACCGTCGCCGAGACGAGGGCGTACGGGAGGACGAGCCGGAGCTGGTGCCAGGACGCGGTACCGAGTTGCCCGAGGATCCAGGAGTAGATCTGGCGCAGGTCGTCGGAGTTCGCCTGCTGGACGAGCGTCTGCACGGCGGTGAGGAACGACGTCACCGCGATACCGGCCAGCAACAGCGTCGCGCTGCCGGCGCTCCCCTGCCGGGCCGCCGTCGTCCCGAGCCCGTAGGCGAGCCCGACGCCCACGAGCGCCCCGACGAACGCGGCGGCGGGGACCGTCCCGAGGGGGCCGAGGTTCTGCGGACCGTAGCCGATCACCACGGTGGCGCCGAGCCCGGCTCCCGCCGCCGCCCCCAGCAGATAGGGGTCGGCGAGGGGATTGCGGAAAACGCCCTGGTAGGAGGCCCCGGCGACGGCGAGCAGCCCTCCGACCAGCGCGGCGAGCAGCACCCGCGGAACGCGCCACTGCACGAGGATCTCCTCCTGCACGGACGGCAGGGGGGTTCCGACGTGCACCCCGGCGCGTCCGAGCAACGAGCTGACGACGCCGGGGGCGGGCAGGGCGACGGCGCCCACGCACACGCCGAGCAGTCCGGCGGCGACGAGAGCGACGACCGCGACGACGACGGCGACCCGCCGCCGTCCCGCCCCTGCCATCAGCTGGCTGCCATCAACTGGCTGCCGGAGACTGGCTGCCCGCCGGGGCGGTGCCGCCCAGAACCCGGGCGACGGTCTCGGCGAAGTCCGCGACGCGCGGGCCCCAGCGGGACGCGATGTCGTCGTCGACGGCGATGACCTTCCCGTTCGTCACGGCCGGGACCGTGCCGAACGCGGGCCGCTTCGCGACGATCTCGGGCGACTGCTGGCAGCACCTGCCGTCGGCGAGGACGATGAGGTCCGGCCGGGCCGAGACGACGTACTCGGCGGACAGCTGCGGGTAACCGCCCGACGCCGCCGCCTTCGGTGCGGCGTCGGCGATGTTCGTCAACCCGAAGCGCGCGTAGAGGCCTCCGAGGAAGGTCTTGCTGGTCACGGAGTAGTACGTCTGGTCGATCTCGTGGTAGATCTTCAGCGGGGCGGCCGTCTTCGGCACGGAGGCGATGGCGGCGTCGATCCGGCGGCGCGTCGTGTCCGCGACCCGGGCGGCGTCGTCGGCGTGCCCGGTCGCGACCCCGAGGGTCTTCTGCTGTTCGAGGCTCTCCTCGACGCTCGCCGGGGCCGGAAGCTCCAGGACCGGGATCTTCAGCGCGGTGAGCGCCGCGACCAGGCCGAAGCTGTCGTTGGACAGGACGACGAGGTCGGGCTGGTACCCGGCGACCGCCTCCGCGTTGGGCTGGAACCCGGACAGTTTCGTCCGGGGCGCCTGGGCGGGATAGGTCGATTGGTCGTCCACCGCCTTCACCTGGCCGCCCGCCCCGATCGCGAAGAGCATCTCGGTGAGGGACGGGCCGAGGGACACGACGGCCTTCGGCGCCGACGCGATCGTCACCGGCCCCTTCGCGCCCTTGACGGTGACGGGGAACGTTTGCTGCCCGGTCGCCACGGACGTCGCGGAACCGGAACCGGCACCGGACGACGCGCCGGACGGCGACGAACCGGACGGCGAGCCGCCGCAGGCGGTCAGGGCAAGCACGAAGGCTCCGGCGACGACGGCGAACCGTGCCGTACCCGAGCCGCTCCGCCCCCGTCTGGCGATGCCGGCGGGCGAAAGGGGCGGGGTCGTGGGGGACATGCTGTTGGGCTCCGCTTCGGTCGGGCTGGTCGCCGCGGGACCCACGCCCGACGCGCGACCCTCACCTCGGGGTCGAGGACGTCGACACGTCGCAGGCGACCTGGCTCCCCGCCTGAGGGCGGGTCACAGTTGCGGGACAGCGCCGGAATCACACCGGCTTCGCTGCGTTCGTGCCGTCGGCCCGGAGGCCGACACCCCGACAGTAACAGCACACACGAACCGGGGGCCGATGCACTCGGCCCCCGGTCGGACGTGCCTCAGCCCTTCAGGCCTCCCGCCAGCAGACCACGGACGAAGTACCGCTGCAAGGAGAGGAAGACCCCCAGCGGGACCGCCATGCCGACGAAGGCACCGGCGGTGAGCAGCTGCCAGTCCTGGCCACGGGTACCGACCATCTCGGACAGCTTGACCGTGATCGGCCCGACCTCGGGAACCGACCCGACGAAGATCAGGCCGACCAGCAGGTCGTTCCAGACCCACAGGAACTGGAAGATCCCGAAGGAGGCGAGCGCCGGGGCGACGAGCGGCAGGACGATGCTGCGGAAGATCCGCGAGTGGTCGGCGCCGTCGACGCGGGCGGCCTCGATCAGCTCGCGGGGCAGCTGGGACATGAAGTTGTGAAGCAGGAAGACGCACAGGGGCAGGGCGAAACAGGTGTGGGCGATCCACACCGTGGCGAATTTCTGCGCACCCTCGAGTTCGAGCGCGGGGATGACGACCGTCGTCCCGATCTCCAGACCGCGGGAGAACAGGCGCAGCAGCGGCACGAGGGCCATCTGCAACGGGACGATCTGGAGGGCGAAGATGAGAATGAAGGTCCAGTCGCGGCCCTTCCACTCCATCCACGACAGGGCGTAGGCGGCCATCGCCCCGAAGGCCAGCGGGAAGAGCACCGCGGGGATCGTGATGACGATGCTGTTGATGAAGTACGTCCCCAGCGACACGTCGCCGCCGGTGAGGACCTCGCGGTAGTTCTCGAGAGTGAACTCGGGGCTGCCGAACCAGTTCCACCAGCCCGTGGTCTTGATGTTGTTCTCGGACCGGATGGACGAGACGAGCAGCCCGAAGGTCGGGATCGTCCAGACGATGGCGGTGAGCATCGCGAAGAACGAGGCGGTGCTGCTGGCGAGATTGCGCCGGACCCGGCCGGCCAGCGTGAGCTGGGGCCCGGATTCCATCGCGGCGCGGACTTCCTTGCGGGTGGCCGGAGGGGCAACCGGGCTCATCGGGACTCCATCCTCTCCCGGCGGAGCTGGCGGATCTGGTAGACGACGACAGGCAGCACCAGCAAGAACAGGAAGACCGCGAGGGCGGAACCCTGCCCGTCCTGGTTCTGGACGAACACCTGGCTGTACATCTCGTTCGCGATGACGCTGGTGTTGAACCGCCCACCGGTCATGGTCCGGACGATGTCGAAGACCTTGAGCGTGGCGATGAGGATCGTGATGTACACGACGAGGATCGCCGGCTGGATGCTCGGAACCGTGATCCTGAAGAACATCTGGATCGGGTTGACGCCGTCGAGGCGGGCGGCCTCGACAATGTCCGCCGGGATGCTCTTGATGGCGGCGGAGAGCACGACCATCGCGTACCCGGCCTGGATCCAGATCAGGATGACGATGAGCAGGATCGTGTTGAGCGGCCAGTCGAGCAACAGTTGCATCGGCTCGATCCCGAGCCACACGAGCACCTGGTTGAGCAGACCCGTCTGCTCCAGCCCGGCGCCTCGGTAGTCGTAGACGAACTTCCAGATGATCGACGCGCCGACCATCGAGATGGCCATCGGCAGGAAGACCAGGGCCTTGTACGCCGACTCGAACCGTGAACCGTCGACCAGGATCGAGTAGAGCAACCCCACGGCCGTGGCGAGGAACGGCGTCAGCAAGACCCACACCACGGTGTTCAGGAGCACGGGCCGTGCGTCCGGAGAGGTGAACATCCAGACGAAGTTGTCCGCGCCGACCCATTCCTTGCCGTAGCTGTCCTTGAACGCCAGGAGCGTCGTCCGGACCGCCGGTATGATCAGCCCAACGGCGGCGAGGATCAGCGTCGGCCCGATGAACAGGGCGATCTGCCACTTCTCCTTACCGCGTTTGGGAGCCCTGTCTGCCGCCAACAGGACAACACCAATTACGAGGAAGAAAGCCACAACCCCGTAGCCGAGCATCAAGAACTTCTGAGCGGTCTCGCTCACGCCACCCTCCCTGCCACTTCGGCCTCATCGCCATGACGCGAGGTCGAACGAGCCCCGTCGAACCGGGATGCCGGCAGACGGGCGCGGCCGGTTTGGTTGTGCGCCGGCCGCGCCCGCCCGGTTGATCAGCTCTTGGGCCAGGACGCCTCGACGGCGCCCGTAACCTGTTGAGTCGACTGACCGTTGATGAAGTTGACCATGGCCGTCCAGAAGGTTCCGGACCCGACAGCAGCGGGCATCATGTCCGAACCGTCGAAACGGAAGGTCGCGTTCGGGTCCTGCAGGAGCTCGACCGAGAGCTTCTGGATCGGGTCGGCGACGTTCTCGACCTTCAGACCCTTGTTCGCCGAGGCCCATCCACCGAGCTTGGCCTTGGCGTTGGCCCACTCCGGCGAGGCGAGGTAGCTCTGGAACGCCTGAACCTCGGGCTTGTCGCTGAACGCGGCGACGAACTCACCGGCACCGAGCACCGGCTTCTTCTTGGCGTCCGACGAGGGGTCGATCGCCGGGAGGTAGAAGGCGAAGATGTCGCCATCCTTGTCGATCTTCAGCGACTTGTCCCACTGCGCGGCGTAGAAGGACGCCATGCGGTGAAGGGCGCACTGGGCCTTCGGGATCGTCAGACCGCCGTCCTGGAACCGGACGGTGTTGATCGTCTTGACGTTTCCGTACCCGCCGTTGACGTACTTCTCGGACTTGAGGATCTCACCGACCTTGTCGAAGGCCGCGACGACCTGCGGGTCGTTGAAGGGAATCTCGTGGGAGACCCACTTGTCGTAGACCTCAGCCCCACCGGTGCGGAGCAGGACGTCCTCGATCCAGTCCGTGCCCGGCCAACCGCTGGCCGCACCCGACTGGAAGCCCGCGCACCAGGGCTTGATGCCCTTGGCCGCGATGGTGTCGGACAGCTTGAGCATGTCCGCCCACGTCTCGGGCACGGTGAGGCTGTTCGCCTTGAAGTACGAGGGCGAGTACCACACCAGGGACTTGACGCTGGCACCGAGCGGCGCCGCGTAGAACTTGCCGTCGACGGTCCCGTACTTCTTCCAGTCCGGGGTCCAGTTCTTGTCGACCTTCTCCTCGACGGACTTCGGCGCCGCCTTGACCACACCCTGCTTCACCAGGGTGCCGAGAAGCCCGGGCTGGGGGATGTAGGCCAGGTCGGGGGCGTTGCCACCCGCCGTCCGGACCTTGAGGGCCGCCTCGAAGTCCGAGGAGCCCTCGTACTTGATCTTAATGCCCGTGCACTTCTCGAACTCCTCGTAGGACTTCTTGTGCTGGGCGTCCTCCGGAGCCAGGATGCTCGTGAACACGTTCACGGTCTTGCCGCTGAACGAGCCGTACTCCTTGTAGGCCGCGCAGGCGGGGTCGTTGTTCGCCGACCCGCCGGCACCGCTGGCCGAGCTGCCTGAGCTGCCGCCGACGCCGCACGCTGCCAGGGCGAGCGTCATACCGAGTGCTCCGACGACCGCGGCAGTGCCACGTCGCCTCACCGGTGCTGCCATGGATGATCCTCCCGGTCGCCGCCCCGACTTCCTTGCCGGGACGCGTCGTTCGCTATGAAAACGCTTACGTAACCTCCAAGCAACAGTTCCGATCGACCCCGTACCTAACGATTCGATTACGTCAGATCATGGAGCGTTCCCTCGAGACCAGAGCGTGCATCCCCGATGGACGCCCCCCGCGACGATCGGTATGTAAGCGGTTACGCCGCCGGACCACCCGAGCGGCGCTCGATCAGTCCGAACGTTGCCACTCTGCCGCACCACCGGCACGAACCGGAGCTGACACGGCGTTCCGTTACCGGATCGGAGCGTAAGGAACACTGCTCCACCCGGTTCACGGCCGAAGATCCGGCGCGGGGACGGCGGCGTACATTGCCCGGCATGAGAGCCGTCGTCATCACCAGGCCCGGCGGACCGGAGGTCCTCGAACTCGCCGTCGTCCCCGACCCGGCCCCCGGGCCCGGGGAGGTCGTCCTCACCGTCGCCGCCACCTCGGTCAACCGCGCCGACATCATGCAGCGGAAAGGCTTCTACCCTCCGCCGCCGGGTTCCCCGGAATGGCCCGGGCTGGAGGCGAGCGGCACCGTCAGCGAGGTGGGCCCGGGCGTCACAGGCTGGTCGGTCGGTGACGCGGCCTGCGCCCTGCTCACCGGAGGCGGCTACGCCGAGAAGGTCGCGGTACCGGTGAGCCGGCTGCTGCCGGTCCCCGGCGGCGTCGGCCTCGTCGACGCGGCCGGTCTCCCCGAGACCACCTGCACCGTCTGGAACAACGTCATGATGCTCGCGGGGCTCCGGCCCGGTGAGACCCTGCTGGTCCACGGTGGTTCGAGCGGTATCGGGACGACGGCTGTCCAGATCGCGCGGGCCGTCGGGGCCGTCGTGGCGGTCACCGCCGGTAGCGCCGCCAAGCTGGAGCGCTGCGCGGAACTCGGCGCGAGCATCCTGGTGAACTACCGCGAACAGGACTTCGTGGCCGAGGTGAAGGCCGCGACCGGCGGACGCGGGGCCGACGTCGTCCTCGACAACATGGGGGCGAAGTACCTCGCCCGCAACGTGGAGGTCCTGGCTCCCCACGGGAGGCTCGTCGTCATCGGCCTCCAGGGCGGACGCAAGGCCGAACTCGATCTCAGCCTGCTCCTGGAGAAGTGGGCCTCGGTCCACGCGACCTCCCTGCGGTGGCGCCCGGCCGACGAGGTGGCCCGGATCGTGGCGAGCGTCGCCGAGCACGTGTGGCCGTTGGTCGCCGACGGCGCGGTGCGGCCGGTCGTCCACGCGAGGCTGCCGATCGAGGACGTCGGCGAGGCGCATCGGCTCGTCGAGAGCTCCGCCCACGTGGGCAAGGTGCTCCTGACCTTCTGATCAGGCCTGACGGCGGACGGCGACGGCGGGTGCCGACGTGACGCAGGACTCCTTGTGGTCAGGGTGGTCCGGTGCGTTCCCGGCTGACCTCCCGGGCCGGATCAGGGCAGGATGGGCATATGAGCGACTCCACGAATGTCCCGGACCCCTCGGGGGCCGACCGCGGTGAGAGCAGGGACCGCGTGGTCGTCGTCACCCCGGACGGGATGGCGGTGAGCGGACCGGCCGAGCCGGGCGACCGCAGCCCCGCTGAGCTCATCGAGGAGCCGGCGAAGGTCATGCGCATCGGTAGCATGATCAAACAGCTCCTCGAAGAGGTCCGCAGCGCGCCGCTCGACGAGGCGGGCCGGATCCGCCTGGCCCGTATCCACGACCGGTCGATCCTGGAGCTGGAGCAGGGCCTCGCCCCGGAGCTCGTGGACGAGTTGCACCGCATCACCTTGCCGTTCGCCACGGACTCCACCCCGAGCGACGCCGAGCTCCGCATCGCGCAGGCCCAGCTGGTCGGCTGGCTCGAAGGACTGTTCCACGGGATCCAGACCGCCCTGTTCGCCCAGCAGATGGCGGCCCGCACCCAGCTGGAGCAGATGCGCCGCGCCCTGCCCGCCGGTGGTCTCGGGCCCGGTGGGCTCGAGGCCGGGCTCGCCCCCGAGGAGGGCCCGGGACGCAACACCGGGCAGTATCTCTGATCCGTCCCCTGGCCTCTTACGGCTTTCCGCCGCGCCGACCCCGCGTCCACGCCCATCATTGACCCCGTGAAACGCGCCGGGGATCGTGCGACAGCGCAGGTCAAGAGGGTGCTTCTCGGGTGCACGGCGATGCCGAAGGCCGACCCTCCCCTGACCTGGCCGGGCGCCCTGGACCGCTTCGCGCGCAGCGTCCACCGCTTCAACGACCGTGTCGAGGTCATCCCCGATCAGGAGCTGCGCCGTGAGCTCCTCGCCGTCAGCGCGGACCTCGACACGGCGCTGGCCGTCGTCCGGGCCCGTGCCCGCCCCGGGGCCTCCCGGCGGAAGGACGACGCTCCCACGGTCCGCACCCTGATGCGCTCAGGCACCCTGTGCGCGCACGCGACGGAGTGCGCCGTCCGGGCCGCGGCGGCGAACCGCCGCCGCGACCCCGCCGAGGCCGCCCGCTGTCTGGCGGAGGCCCGGGCCGTCGTCACCGAACTCGTCGCCGCCGTCGCCAGCTGACCGCCCGGGCCCCGCCTGACGGCCGCCCGGCAGCCCGGCGTCCTGCCGTCAGGCCGGCGGCCGCCCCGCCAGCAGGGCCTCAAGGACCTGCGCCACGCCGTCCTCGGCACAGGGCGGTGCCACGCCGTCGGCGGCGGCGATCGCTTCGGCGTGCCCGTCGGCCATCGCGTACCCCCGCCCCGCCCAGCGGAGCATCGGGACGTCGTTGGGCATGTCGCCGAACGCGACCACGTGGGACGGGTCGATCCCCCGGCCGGCCGCGAGCGACGCCAGGGTCGACGCCTTGCTCACCCCCAGCGCGGAGATCTCGATCATCGCTCCGGCGCTGTCCGAGTGGACGGGCTCGGCGATACCGGCCAGCGCCGTCCTCGCGATCTCCAGCATGGGGTCGGCCGTCAGCCCCTCGACCACGCAGAGCACCTTGGCGACGATCGGCCCGTCGTCAAGGAGCGCGGGAATCTCACCGATACGGGCGAGGAGGGCGTCGGGGTGCTTCGGCAGGAAAGCGACCTCGCGCCGGATCCCCGTCGTCGTCTCCAGGGCGAAGACGGAGCCCGGGAGCGCCTCGCGCAACACCGTCACCACGGTCAGGACGACGTCCGGGGCGAGCGCGCGGGCTCTGACCACGCGCTCGGTCCCGAGGTCGTAGACGATGGCCCCGTTCCCGCAGACGGCGAGCCCGTGGTGGCCGGTGGCCGCCGCGATCGGAGGCATCCAGCGGGGTGGTCTGCCGGTGACGAACAGGACGTCGACACCGCGGCTCTCGCACGCCGCCAGGACGGCGAGAGTGCGGTCGCCGATCGTCCCGTCACGGCGAACGATCGTTCCGTCCAGGTCCGAGGCCACGAGTCGCATGACCTCATCCTCGCGGTACCGGCCCCGGACCGGCGACCAGCGTCGCCGCGAGCTCGGCGAGCAGGCCGACGCCGTCGGGCGACAGGACGGACTCGAGGTGGAACTGCACCGACGCCACCTTCTCGGCGTCCAGGGCGACCACCTCGTCGCTCCCGGGTTCCGCCGTCCACACCCGCACCCCCGGCGGGACAGCCCCGGAACGCGCCGTGAAGGTGTTGTAGAACCCCACCCTCGCCCGCCGTCCGAAGACGGGAACCACCCGCTGGGTGCCCTGGAAGGACGCCGGGAGCGGCTCGACCCGCAGGCCCATCAGGGCGCACAGGATCTGGTGGCTCAGGCAGACCGCGAGCAGGGGGCGTCCCGAGTCAAGACGTGAGGCGACGACGCCGCGCAGGGCCCCGATCCGGGGGTCGGTGACGTCGCGGGGATCACCGGGCCCGGGACCGGCCACCAGCAGGTCTGCCCGTTCGATCTCGCCCGGGCCGACGGCGTCCCACCGCTCGACGCGGGCGGTCATGCCGAGCCGGCGAAGGGCGTGGGCGAGCATCGCCGTCCAGGCGTCCCCGGCGTCGACGACCAGGGCGCGCCGCCCGACGAGACCGGGCACCGGCCGGTCCCCCTGCTCCTCCAGCCAGAACCCGGCGAGCGCGGCGTTGCGGACGGCGAGCGCGGCGCACACCTCGGGATCGTCGGCGATGCCCGGCGGCAGGCGGGTACCTCCGGCGGGCTCCGCCGAGGCTGATGCCGCTCCGGCGGGCTCCGCGGTGAAGGCCGAGAGAACGCCGGCGCTCTTCGCGTGGGTCTCGGCGACCTCGTGCTCCGGGACGCTGTGCCGGACGAGCGTCGCCCCGACGGGAACCCGGACTCCGCCGTCCCCGGCGAGGTAGGCGGTGCGGAT
>JAUPKQ010000091.1 GCA_030837345.1 Actinomycetota bacterium
CCCGAGGGGATCGGCCGATCAGAGGCCTTCGGCCCGGCGCTCCTCCCGGAGGAGATGGTCGAAGTCGTCGGAGTGCATCTCGGCGAGCCGCTCCAGCGCGCGGACCCGGGCCCGCCGGGCACGCACCTCCATGTCACCGCGCCCTCGCAGGCCCGGCATGCCGCCGGACTGGGCGGGTGGGGCGACGACACGGGTCGTCACGACGGACGCAGCCCGCGACGGGGTCTTCACGGCAGCGGCGGTCTTCTGCAGATCGGCCTGGCACACCTCGGAATCGCCGTCGAACTCGTCTGCAGACAGAACCTTGCGGCACTTCTGGCACCGGCGCCACTTCGCGGACATCACACCCCCGGTCGTTGGGACTGACGTCAGCCTAGGACGCCGCCCGGGTGAGAGGTGCGCCGGGGCCCGCAACTGACGTCGGCGCGTCGGGAGTATTCTTGATCATTCGTGTTCGCCGGGGCGCCCCCGGGCTCCCTCCAGCAGGACCTCGAACCACACCGCCTTCCCGGTGGGGCGGGAGTCGGCGCCCCACCGGTGGGCGAGGACCTCGATGATGAACAGGCCCCGGCCCGTCAACCCGTCCGGTTCGGGGGCCCGCACGGTGGGCAGCTGCTCGCAGCGGTCCACCACCTCGACCCGCAGACGGTCGTCGTCCACCTGGAGCGCCACCTCCAACCTGCCGGTGGTGTGCTGGACGGAGTTGGCGACGAGTTCGCTCGTCATCAAGGTGACCGTGGGAGCGACGTCACCGAGTCTCCACTGGTCCAGGATGTCGTTCACGAACCCCCGTGCGGCCGAGGCGCTCGTGGCGTCGAGCGGGAAGCTCCGGCGGACGCTGCGCAGACGAGACGTGCGGAGGTGCCCGGTGGGGTGGTACTGGAGGGCGAGGAGCGCGATGTCGTCCACGATCTGCTGACCGTCCCTCGCGAGGCGGATCAGCCGCTCGACGAACTCGTCGAGCGACTCGTCGGCGTCCCGGCCACCGGCCCAGCGACGCAACGCCGTCAGGCCGTCGGGCAACGAACGGTCGACCGTCTCGATCAGGCCGTCCGTGTAGAGCAGCAGGCACGACTCCGGGTCGAGCAGCACGGTGATCTCGACGAAGTGGGTCGTGTCGTCGACGCCGAGCATCAGGTTGGGGCGGGCGGGGACGAATTCCGCGCCTCCGCCGGGGCCGATGAGCAGCGGTGGCGGATGCCCCGCGAGAACGACCGTCGCCGTCCCCTCCGATGGGTCGAACTCGAGGTAGCAGCAGCTGATCAGCTGGTTGATCTTCGACCGGGCGAGGAGGCGGTTGACCCGGCCCATCACGAGGGCCGGGGGAGACCCCTCGACGGAGTAGGCCCGCAGGGCGTTGCGCACCTGACCCATCACCGCGGCGGACGCGGCGTTGTGCCCCTCGACGTCACCGATCACGAGGCCCGTTCGGCTCTCGGAGAGGTCGATGATGTCGTACCAGTCACCGCCGACGTCCAGTCCCTGCTCTCCCGGCTGATGGCGGGCGGCGATACCGGCGCCCCGCACGCTCCGCGGGACCGGAGGCAACAAGGCGCTCTGAAGAACCGTCGCGATGGCGCGCTGCTGGTCGTACAGCTCCGCCCTCTCGACCGCCCGGGTGCATTCGGTGGCGAGTGTCCGCAGAACCTCGGCGTCGTCGGGATCGGGCCAGCCGGGTGGGTCGGCCCAGGCGAGTGTCCACTCGCCCCGGCGCGGGCCTCTCCCGCCGAGCGGGAGGGTGCGGCGGGTGAGGC
The DNA here is from genome assembly GCA_030837345.1 of Actinomycetota bacterium. GTDB lineage: Bacteria > Actinomycetota > Actinomycetes > Actinomycetales > Kineosporiaceae > JAUPKQ01. The sequence continues at coordinate 1,755 of JAUPKQ010000091.1, forward strand.
CCGAGGAGGGGTCCGGCGGACCGGTGGGACCCTCCAGCAGATGCGCCGGTCCCGCCGTCCGCCGGACGACGCCCGTGGACCGGAGGGTTCCGCCCCCGCGGTCCGTCCCCCACAGCTCGACACGGGCCGCGTCGGCGCCGAGGGACCTCAGGCTCTCCTCCACCGTGACGGCGGCCACCTGCTCCGCGGTGACGGCGTCCGACACGGCGGTCGCGACGCGCTGGAGCGCCGCTGCCCGGCGGCGTGCGCGGCGCTCCTCCCTGAGCAGCCGGGTGTGTTCCAGACAGGCCTTCGCGTGCTGCGTGACGTCGACCAGGACGCCGCTCGCCCGGATCGGGGTGCCGCCCTCGGCGGTGGTGGCACCCCGGGCGAGGAGCCAGCGTGGTGTCCCCCCGGTGTCGGCGAGGCGGAACCCGACGTCCATCGCGGTGCCCGCCCGGAGCGCCGCGACGGCACGGTGGACGGGCTCGCGGTCCCCGGGATGGATCCTCAGATCGATCCAGGCGGACAACGGCAGGTCGTCCCCGCCCGCCACCTGGCCGGCCCACGCGGAGGGTGCCGTCAGGCTGAGCCGGTCCTCGCGGATGTCCCAGGTCCACACGGCCAGGTCTGTGGTTTCCAGCACCAGATCCAGCGAAGCTGTCCGTTCCGGGCCCCACGGCCGGGGTGATTCCGCGGCATTCACGTCCTGATGACCTGCGTCCGTGCGAAGGGAGGGAGAGCGGCCCGGCCCACTGTCCGGATTGTTGCTCGAAGAATGCATCCAGTATGGGTGGCCAGGCTTCCGCTCCTGCCCGCCGGGAGTTTTCTCCGCCCTTCACCCGATCGCCGGAGTCCTGCGATTCGGCGACCACGAACGACCGTGCCCTCCGGGGCCGCGCGGCCGGACCTCTCCGGGACGGCGGAGATCAGCCGCGCAGATCCGCGCCGGGGAACGGAGGGCGGGCGTCGAGCCGGACCGACAGGCGTCCGGCGGTGTGCCACACCCGGGCGAGCAGGTCACGGTCCTGCGGGTCGACGAGATTGCCCATCACGCGCAGGGCGAGTTTCATCAGGGACGCCGAGCGCATGCCGACCGGGCCGGCCGTCGGAATCAGACCGGGGACGGTCAGGAGACCGGCGAGCCGACGGGCGATCGAGAACGACTCGCCGTAGTGACGCCGCAGCGTCGCGGGCCAGGCGAGGCTGAGGTCGGCCGGGCGGCCTCGGCCGTCCGCGAGCAGCTCCGCGAGCAGACGGCCCGTCTCGAGCCCGTAGTCGATCCCCTCGCCGTTGAGCGGGTTGACGCATCCCGCGGCGTCGCCGATCAAGCCCCAGTTCACGCCGGCGAGGCCTGAGACGGCCCCGCCCATGGGGAGCAGGGCACTCGACGGTGTCCTCAGCTCGCCCTCGAGCTCCCACTCGGTCCGGCGCAGCCCGGCGTAGTGGCCGAGTAGCTGGCGCAGGTTGACGTCCGCCGGGCGCCGGCTGGTCGCGAGGGTGCCGACCCCGAGGTTCACCTGGCCTTTCGAGAGAGGGAAGATCCATCCGTAGCCGGAGAGCACCTCACCGGAACTCCCTCGCAGCTCCAGGTGTGAGGAGATCCAGGGGTCGTCCGCCCGTCCCGACGTCACGTAGGCCCGCGCTGCCACGCCGTAGACCGTGTCCTTGTGCCACGTCCGGCCGAGGACCCGCCCCAGCTGGGACCGCGCGCCGTCCGCCACGACGAGGCGCCGGCAGCCGATGACCGCCCGCGTGCCGTCCGGGAGGGCGAAGACGACACCGGTCACCCGGTCGCCGTCCCGGACGACGTCGGTCGCCCGGGCGTTCTCGACGCCGACAGCGCCGTCGGCCAGGGCGACGCCACGGATCGCGGCGTCGAGTTCCGTGCGGGGAGCGGAACTGCCAAGGGCCGGGAAACGGCCCCCGGGCCAGGGGAGGAAGAGCTGCTGGCCGAAGCCTGACGCCCGCAGACCCCGGTTCCGCGGGCGGCCGTCGAACCAGTCGCTCATGCCGAGGAGATCCAGCTCGCCCATCGCGCGGGGTGTCAGGCCGTCGCCGCACGTCTTGTCCCGGGGGAAGGCGCAGGCGTCGGCGAGGACGACGTCCAGCCCCGCCCGAGCGGCCCAGGCGGCAGCCGACGATCCGGCTGGACCTGCCCCGACGACGAGAACATCGGTAGCGCTGGGGAGTACGGTCGAAGCGGCCACGAAACGAGTGTCCCCGGTCGGTGCCGGTGATCGTCGACCGGGGTCGGCGAGGTGGTCCCCGAAGGGTCGTCGTCACGTGTGAGGAGAATCGGAAAACCGGAGCTAAGGTCCCGGCGGTCCCCCGATGGACAGGGGTATGTGACTGGTTCGGTCAGGACTCGGTTAAATCGCTGAGGATTACTTCGATCGGGGGGTCCGCGCCCTCTGCTGATGATGTGCTGATCCTTATGTCGACCGACTCCCAACGGTCCGGCCGCAGTCTTGGTTCTGGTCTGCGGGCGTGCCTCTTCGATCTCGACGGTGTTCTCACCCGGACCGCGCGGTTGCACGCCGCTGCCTGGAAGGCGATGTTTGACGCTTTCCTCGCGGATCGTGCACGTGAGGAGGGCACGGAGTTCGTGCCCTTCGACGCGCACACCGACTATGAACGCTACGTCGACGGGCGTCCCCGCGAGGACGGCATCCGAACCTTTCTTGCTGCCCGTGGTATCCGGCTCCCTGACGGGGGCGACGACGACCCCGTCGGCGCCCCGACCGTACGCGGCCTCGGCCTGCTCAAGAACGCCGATGTCGTCCAGCGGATCGCCGCGGGTGAGGTCGAGGTCTTCGACGGATCCGTGGACTTCGTACGCAGGGTCAGGGCGGCCGGGTACGCGACCGCCGTGGTGTCCTCCAGCGCGAACACGCCCGAGATCCTCCGGGTCGTCGGGATCGAATCCCTCTTCGACGCCCGCGTCGACGGCAACGTCGCCCGGGAACGAGGTCTGCCCGGCAAGCCCGCCCCCGACACCTTCCTCGCCGGTGCGGCGGAACTTCGCGTGTCGCCGTCCGAGGCCGTGGTGTTCGAGGACGCGACCGCAGGCGTCGCGGCCGGACAGGCGGGCGGATTCGCGCTCGTCGTCGGCGTCGACCGCAGTACGGACCTGACGAGCGACGCCCGGGCGCGGGAGCTCCTCGCGCACGGTGCCGACATCGTCGTCCGGGACCTTTCTGAGCTCGAGACCCCCGAACCGGTGAACCGCAATGAGTGACCTCGGCACCACCCCCGCCAGTCCGTTCGAGGTCGAGCCGTGGGTCGTGCGCGAACGCGGCCTGCACATCGACATGCTCGCCCGGACCGAGTCGGTGTTCGCCCTGTCGAACGGACACGTCGGGTTGCGCGGCAACCTGGACGAGGGTGAGCCGCACGGCCTGCCCGGCACCTACCTCAACTCGGTCTACGAGAAGCGGCCCCTCCCCTATGCCGAGGCCGGGTACAGCTACCCGGAGTCGGGCCAGACCGTCATCGACGTCACCAACGGGAAGATCATCCGGCTGCTGGTGGACGACGAGCCGTTCGATGTCCGGTACGGCGCCCTGCTCCAGCACGACCGCACGCTCGACATGCGGGCCGGGACGCTGTGCCGGGAGGTCCGCTGGCGCTCGCCCGCCGAGCGCGTGGTCGACGTCAAGACGACGCGGCTCGTGTCGCTGACCCACCGGTCGGTCGCGGCGATCTGCTACGAGGTGACGGCGGTCGACGCCCCGACCCGGGTCGTGCTGCAGTCGGAGCTCGTCGCCAACGAGGACCTTCCGTCCGCCAGCGGCGACCCCCGGGTGTCCGCCGTGCTCAAGGCTCCGCTCGAACCGATCGAGCACGACGTCGCCGGTATGCGGATCCAGCTGCTGCACCGCACTCGTAACAGCGGGATCGGCGTCGCCGCGGCGGCCGACCACGTGGTGGAGGTGCCGGACGGCGTCAGCCTGCGTACGGCGTCCGAGGCGCGCCCCGACTGGGGCCGGGTGACGGTGTCGGCCGTTCTCCAGCCGGGCCAGACGCTCCGGCTGGTGAAGTTCATCAGCTACGGGTGGTCGGCTCTGCGCTCGACCCCGGCCCTGCGCGACCAGGCGCCCGCGGGTCTGACCGGGGCGATGCTCACCGGCTGGAACGGTCTGCTCGCCGACCAGAGGGCCTACCTCGACGAGTTCTGGGACGGCGCTGACGTCCAGGTCGAGGGGGACGACGAGCTGCAGCAGGCGGTGCGGTTCGCCCTGTTCCACGTGCTCCAGGCCGGGGCGCGTGCCGAGGAGCGGCCGATCGCGGCCAAAGGCATGACCGGCCCCGGATACGACGGTCACTGCTTCTGGGACACGGAGACCTTCGTACTCCCGGTCCTCGTGCACACGTGGCCCAGCGCGGCGGCCGACGCCCTGAGATGGCGTCACGGCACCCTGGACGCCGCGCGGCGGCGGGCCGCCCAGCTGGGACTGCCCGGGGCGACGTTCCCGTGGCGCACGATCAACGGCGAGGAGTGTTCGGGCTACTGGCCGGCGGGGACGGCGGCGTTCCACATCAACGCCGACATCGCGGACGCGGTCATCCGGTACCACGACGCCGTCCACGACGAGACCTTCGCCAAGGACTGCGGTCTGGAGCTGCTCATCGAGACGGCGAGGCTGTGGCGCGGGCTCGGGCACTTCGACATCTTCGGCCGCTGGCGGATCGACGGGGTGACCGGCCCGGACGAGTACAGCGCGGTGGCGGACTGCAACGTCTACACGAGCCTGATGGCCCAGCGGAACCTCCGGGCCGCCGCGAACGCCGCGATGAGGCTCCCCGACGTCGCCGAGACGCTGGAGGTGACCGAGGAGGAGATGGCGGCGTGGCGCAAGTGCGCGGATGCCGTCTACCTGCCGTACGACGAGGTCCTCGGGGTCCACGAGCAGTCGGAGGGATTCACGCGGCACGCGTCGTGGGACTTCAGCGGGACGGCGGAGAAGGACTACCCGCTGATGCTGCACCACCACTACTTCGACCTCTACCGGCGTCAGGTCATCAAGCAGGCCGATCTCGTGCTCGCCATGCAGATGCGCGGCGACGCGTTCACGCCCGAGCAGAAGGCGAGGAACTTCGCGTACTACGAGCAGTTCACGGTGCGTGACTCCTCCTTGTCCGCGTGCACGCAGGCGGTCCTCGCGGCCGAGGTCGGATGTCTCGATCTCGCCTACGCCTACGTGGCGGAGGCCGCGTTCATGGATCTGCACGACCTTGAGCACAACACCCGCGACGGGCTCCACATCGCCTCGCTCGCGGGCGCCTGGTCGGCCCTCGTCGCCGGGTTCGGCGGCATGCGGGACTACGAGGGGGTGCTCGTCTTCGCCCCCCGCCTGCCGGAAGGCCTGACCGGGCTGACCTTCAGCATCCGCCACCGGGGGAAGCGCCTGAAGGTGACGACCGACGGCAACGAGGTGACGTACACCCTCAGTGACCACGGGTCGAGCATCGACCTGATCCACCACGGTGAGCGTCTGACCCTGGAATCCGGCGTCCCGGTCACCGTGCCGGTCCCGCCCGCCCCGGTGGCTCCGATCGTCCAGCAACCGGTCGGGCGGGCGCCCCGGCCCCGCAAGGCGTACTGAACACACCGGGCACCCCGGTGGACGACGCGGATCCCGCCGTCGTCCACCGGGGACCGGCTCCTGGTGGGGACCTCGTACGGCGTCGGCCTCGTGCCGGCGGAGTGCGGAGGGTGGTGGTGACTCTCAGGTGCCGAGAATCTCCTCCAGCGTCTGCCCCCGGGCGAGGATCAGCTCGTCCCGCATCCGGGTGATGTCGCGCTGGAGCGGGACGCTCGCGTGACGCTGGAGGTCGTCGAGCACGCGCTCGACGGCGCGGGTCGTGTCCGAGTCCACCGGCTCGTCGTTCGACAAGCGGGTCAAAGCGTCCTTGACGTCCTCACGGACGCCGGGATGCACCGCGAGCATCGTTTCGACCTCGAGGGCGTGACGTCTGATCATGCGTTCCCACCGTTGACCGACACGGCTGGTCTTCAGCTTCTCGTGCAATTTCGTCGTCGCGGTCGGCTCGATCATCCCAAGCCCGTTCATTGCTGTACGTCCTCCGTTCCCTGCGGCGCCTTTGCCGCGAATCGCCCGGCCGTCGTATCGGCAGGTCGTGTGCCGCACTGGAGCGACACCGGTCCTCGTGACCTAACTGTGACAGGCCGGATGTGCGGCCTGACGGAGAGTCACTCCATGGGGCCACATGGCCATCATCCGGCGTCGAAGGGGGACAGGCCGCCCGAACACGCCAGAAGTGCGCGGCCGGCACACGCCGATGCCGGCGCGGACACCAGGAACGAAACGGTCCGCCCCGGCCGCCGCTACGCTGCGCGGTGTGAAGGATCGTGTGTATCCCCTCGCCATCCTCGGGTTTCTCGGGATCTTCCGCACCCTGGGGCTCCGGGTCACCCTGGAGGGGACGGAGCACATCCCGGCGGAGGGCGGCGCCATCATCGCCTGCAACCACGTGGGGTACCTGGACTTCACCTTCGTCGGATTGGGCGCCCGGGTGAACCACCGGTTGGTGCGCTTCATGGCCAAGGAAGGGGTGTTCCGGCATCCGCTCGCCGGTCCCCTGATGCGGAGCATGCACCACATCCCGGTCAACCGGGTCGCGGGTTCCCGGGCCTTCACCGATGCTCTGGCGTTGCTGCGGGCCGGTGAGGTCGTCGGCATCTTCCCCGAGGCGACGATCAGCCGTTCGTTCACCTTGAAGGACTTCAAGCCGGGCGCCGCCCGGCTGGCCCAGGCCGCCGGGGTGCCGCTCGTCCCGGCGGTCGTGTGGGGCAGCCAACGCATCTACACCAAGGGGAGACCCGTCAGCCTGCGTCCACGCGGGAAGGCGGTCACGGTGGCCTTCGGCGAGCCCCTGCGGCTGGGGCGTCACGACGACCCGGAGGCGGGGGTGGTGGAGTTGCGCCACCGGATGTCCGTACTCCTCGACCGGGTGCGGAGCGAGTACCCTGACTCCCCGTCCCGTCCCGAGGACGAGTGGTGGTTGCCGAGCGTACTCGGGGGCGCCGCGCCCACGCCGCAGGAGGCCGCCGTGCTCGACGACGCGCGGGCGGCTGCCCGTCAGGCTGGGGCCAAGGCAGCGGAGGCAGCCGAGACGGAGAGGCCCGGGGGACCCGAGGGACCGGACACACCCTGAGTCAGTTCTTCCACCACGGCTTCCCACCGGGACTCCCGGCAGGGCTCCCGCCGGGGTCGTCGCCGTCACGGCTGTCCCTCGGCGGCCAGTTGCGGACGGACACCGGAACGCTCTTGTTCGGCTGCGTCATGGTGACATCGACGATGTTGACATTCGTCGTGCCCTTGCCGAAGAGCCAGTCAACGATCTGCTTGTAGGTCTGGTCCGGCTCCGGGACATAGTTCAATTCTCGAAGCGCCTGTTCCTGACCTGCTGACTCGATGACGAACATTCCGTAGTCGAGGAAAGTACCCGCCGGCGTCCTGTCGTACCGCATGTCTGTCACCTTGCCCATCGGCAGCATCGCGATCTTGCGCGTGAGGATGCCGTGGATGTAGATGATGCGGTACGGAGTGAAGAAGAACAGGCTCCGGTTCCAGTCGACCCATCTCCAGACCAGGCGGACGACGACGGCCACGAATCCGAGGACGAGCAGGTCACCGAGCCACGGCGTGCCATCGGGAACCGTAGGCACCAAGACGATGAAGGCGATGAGACCGGCGATCGTGCTGAGAATCGGCTCGTACATCACCGCTTGGTGGATCTGGCCGCCGAGAATCTCTGACTCGGTGTAGGCGAGCTTGCCCTGGATGTACGGTGGCATCTCGGCCGGGGACCGCTTCTTCCAGGTCCACGGGTGCGGGATCGTGATGGGAGGCCGCACGGGAACCTGACTAGCTCAGAAGGTTGTCGAAGAAGGCGAAGACCCCACGGACCGCGTCCGCAAGCAGGCCGAAGGCATCCTCGACGTAGCCAGCCGCCTGTTGCGGGCTGGTGACCACTGCATACAGTGCAAAGGCGATAACGATGAACAGGATGATCCTGCGCGTGCGGGTCATCAGTCCTCCTCCGCCGTACTCACCCGGCTGATCGGTCATCGGTGACGCTTCAGCATGGAGCGAGGTGGCTCTGTCACGAGGGAGGCGCGCCGTCCGGCACGCCGTAATTGTGCTGGATGATCACCGCCCGGCCGCCTGGCTGGAGTCGGGCACGCACGATGCGTCACCGTGGGTGATAATGGTTAGACTACCCCGTAAAGGCGGTCTCCGGCATCGCCCAGGCCCGGAACTATGTAGCCGTGGTCGTTCAGGCGCTCGTCCATACCAGCAACCACGATTGTGACCGGGGCTTCCGGCCCGAATCTGCGTTCGACGGCAGCGACACCTTCCGGAGCGGCGAGTAGACAGATTGCTATCACGTCCGTCGCGCCGCGGTCGAACGCGAAGGTGATGGCGGCGGCGAGTGTTCCACCTGTCGCGAGCATCGGGTCGAGAAGGAAGACCTGCCGTCCAGAAAGGTCTTCAGGCAACCGATTCGCATAGGTGCTGGCCTGGAGCGTCTCCTCATCCCGGATCATGCCGAGGAACCCCACCTCGGCGGTGGGGATGAGGCGTGTCATGCCGTCGAGCATCCCGAGCCCGGCCCGGAGGATGGGCACGACGAGAGGCTTCGGGGAAGAGAGCCGGACCCCCGTCGTCCGCGAGACCGGCGTCATGATCTCGTGTGACTCGACGCGGACCCCGCGCGTCGCCTCGTAGGCGAGCAGTGTGACCAATTCGTCAGCGAGTCGTCGGAAGGTGGGCGAGTCGGTGTTGACGTTCCGTAGGACCGTCAGTTTGTGCGCCACCAGCGGATGGTCGATGACGTGCAGCTGCATGCCGGGCAACCTACCCCCTCGTCCCGATGGCCGTTCAGGGTGTCGGCCGGACGGCGGACCGGGGACCCGGCGAGGGGCGCCGGTGACGGCCGGGGGACCGCGGACGGGACAGCATCCGACGCAAAGTGCGTCAGCTCGCCACGCGCACCCTCTCGCAGTTGGTCCCCCGCTGATGCCACGATGGGATCGTGGCGTACTTCACTACGGTCATTGCCCGCACCGGCAGCAGCTGGAAGGCCCGGGACGTCGAGGTCGACGACGCGACGACTCTCGACGACCTGGCTCTCGCCCTGCGCTCGGCGTCGATCGACGATCAGCCCGTATTGGCCGTGATCGAGCACGAGGACGAGTGGTTCGCCGTGGTCCGGGTGGACGCCGAGGACGAGGCGCGCCTGTTCGTCAGCGACTTCGGCGCCAGCTCCCGCAGCCATTACGGGGAGCTGCTGGCACCCGCCGCGGACGTCGAGATCCGCGACACCGAGGCCGGTCCCGACGACGAGGAAGCCTCGTCCGACGAGGATCCGATCGCCGTGTGGGCCGGCGACCCCGAGATCCTCGACGACTTCGGGGTCACCGCCCACGAACTGCGCAAGCTCACCGAGGAGAAGGGCGACGACCCCGGAACGGTGCTCGCCGACCTCGGCGAGATCGTGGGGTTCGCCGATCTCCTCGAAGTGCTCCGCTGACGGTCGTCGGCGTCCGGGCCGGGGGACCTCTCGTGTCGTCGCGGCCGGGACCGCCCCCGGACCCCCCACGGGGACTGTCACGGGGGGTACCCGCGTCGGCCGGCGACTCCGCGGCCGTCCGGGCGGCGCTGGACGAGGCGGGGCTCGCTCCGGCGACGGGCGACGTGCCGGTGGGGGCCGTCGTCCTCGGGCCGGACGGCGCGATCGTCGGGACCGGGCGCAACGCCCGGGAGGCGACCGGCGATCCGACGGCTCACGCCGAGGTCCTCGCCCTGAGGTCGGCCGCGTCCACCCTGCGGACCTGGCGGCTGGAGGGGTGCACCCTCGCGGTCACCCTGGAGCCGTGCACGATGTGCGGGGGCGCTCTCGTCCTCGCGCGGGTGTCACGTCTGGTGTTCGGGGCGTGGGATCCCAAGGCGGGGGCGGCGGGATCCGTGCGTGACGTCGTCCGGGACACGCGTCTCAACCATCGGGTCGAGGTCGTCGGTGGGGTGCTCGAAGCGGAGTGTGGTGAGCTCCTCACCGGCTTCTTCCAGGCAAGGCGGCCAGCTGCCCGGTGAGGTCCCGGTCGGTGGGTTTTGGCCGGTGAGCTCCGGTCCTGCAACGGATTGGGATCCCTGACCCCTCACCCGGTAAGCTCTTCGGCGGTGGCGTGTCCGAGCGGCCTAAGGAGCACGCCTCGAAAGCGTGTGAGGGGGTAACTCCTCCCAGGGTTCGAATCCCTGCGCCACCGCTCTTGCCAGGCCAGATGCTCCAAGGGCCGCCCCGACCGGGGCGGCCCTTGGAGCATCTGGCCTCACGTTCTGGTCTTCGACGCCCACTCGTGGCCGGTGAGGTTTGGGGCCCGCCGGGGTGACGGTGCGGACTCATCACCCCGGCGGGGGGTCTTCACGGTGTCGCGGACGGCGTCGGCACGGGAGCCGCTCCCAAGGCGTCGAGCACCGCGTGGTACGCCGGTTTCCTGCCGTAGGAGGCGTCGAGGAGCAGTGGACGGTTCATGGACCGCCAGGAGTACTTGTCCGTCACTCCCCAGACCGTGATCGCTGTGCACCGCGGGATCGCCACGCAGGTGCCGACGACCTTCGCGTAGTCCCGGGCCTGGACATCCGCCGGGTCCTCGATGTCGAGCTCGGTCAGCTGGACGTCGACCCCGAGCGCGGCGAACCGCTCGAGGTTCACCCGGTGTGTCGGGGGGACGGGCCAGCTCCGGCCGAAGTGGCTCTGGAACCCCACGCAGTCGATCGGGACGCCCCGCGACGTGAAGTCCTTCACCAGGGCGTAGACGGCGTCGCTCTTCGGGTTGATGCCGTCGATGTTGTAGTCGTTGTAGCAGAGCTTGGCCGACGGGTCGGCCGCGCGGGCCGTCCGGAAGGCCTCCTCGATGTACGTGTCGCCGATCTTGTACTGGAACGGGAAGCCCCTCCGCCGGGCCTCCGGACCGTCGGTGAAGGCCTCGTTGACGACGTCCCACGAGTGGATCTTGCCCTTGAAGTGGGCCATCACCGTGGTGATGTGGTCGTTCATCCCCTTGCGGGCCTGTTCGGGCGTGGTGAGGCTGAGGACCCAGTTCGGCAGCGTCGAGTGCCAGACGAGGGTGTAGCCGCGGATCTTCATCCCGCGGCTGAGCGCGTGATTGACGATCCGGTCGGCGTTCGAGAAGACGAACTCCCTTCGCTGCGGTTCGGTGGCGATGAACGTCATCTCGTTCTCGGGGGTGACCATCCCGAACTCGGCGTCGAGGGCGGCGACGTAGTCGCTCTCCCCCAAGTGGTTCGCCATGACGCCGGTGCCGAAGAGGCGGCCGGTCGCCGCCGCTGCCGAGCGCAGGGACACGGTCGAGGTCGCCGCCGGGGAAGCGGTCGCCGCCGGGGCGACCGCTGTCGCCGGTGACGGTGCGGCGAGGGCCGCGGCGAGGAGCCCGGTGCCGACGGTGAGGGCCGTGACGGACAGAACCCTGGTGCGGCGGTGGGCTGTGCGGATCGCGCCCGTGCCGGTTGCTGTGGAGTGCATGGTCGTCTCCTCGCCTTCGAGAAGCCTCGCCGTCGGGAATCTCCGTCGTGGACGGGCCCGGAGGACCGTCCCGTCGACTGACTTCAGGGTCGGCCCGAATTCCGATCATGTCAAGAGTTTCCGGAAGCTTCCGAGACGCGTTCGGAGGGGGAGGGACGGCGCTGAACAGGCTTGGGACCCGAGGACGAGCCGGTCAGCGGAGGCCTGAGGCCGGGCTCGGGACGTTCGGTGTAGGGGAGGGGGACGCAGTGTTGCTGAAACTGTTCCCGAATGGAAGGGACGTGCTGAAAGACCATCACAGGGCGACCACCGGGGTGCCGGCGGGACGGTCCGGACGGTCCGGACGGTCAGTCCAGGAAATCCACGATGCGCGGTCCGTCGGGGAAGCGCCGGACGTCGTAGGCCTTGACCTGTTCCCCGTCGAGGTACGTCACACGCCAGCGGTCGTCGTCCAGCAGGCGCACGGCCCACTCGCTCATCGCGGTGGCGTCGTAGAGCGATGCCATTCCGACCGCGCAGGGACGCCAGTACTCGTCGTCCCGGCGCCAGATCCGGTCGTAGACGGGCTGCATGTCCTCGATCGCCTGGTCGACGGCGGTGTGCGCCTGATCCTCGCTGGGGGCTGCGAGGGACTCCTTCGCGTACCGTCGCTCGATGCGGTGGATCTCGTGCATCCACCGTCGCACGAGGTGCAAGGCGGTGGGCTCCTCGACCAGGGGCAGGTCGTCAAGCGTCGAGGGCCAGTCCACCTCGTCGCTCCGGCGCGCTCCGGCGGCCTGCGCTCCGGGAGCGGGACCGGCCAGGGTGACCGTTCCGAAGGTCACCAGGACGGCGGTCCCGCCGCTCTCGCAGCGCCAGGCCCCCTGGGCGGCGTTGAGCTCGCAGGCGATCGCGGCGAACCTCCAGGCGAGGTCGTCGTCCGCGTCGACCAGGGCGGTGGTCAGCTCGGGGACCTGGTGGTCCTCTCCCCAGGCCCTCACGCACAGGGCATGGCGGTCGAGCGGGGGCGAGACCGAGGGGTGGTCCCACCCCCAGCGCCAGGTGCCCTGGGCGGAGTCGAGCGAGCCGATGATCTGCACCGGGGCGCTCGCGACGACTCCGGCGGGCCGGCGGAAGGTGATGGTGCCTTCGTCCCGGTCGACGGACCAGCTCGTCTGGTCGAGGCCGAGCAGGGACCGCTGGGCGAGGCGCCGGGCCTGGAGAGCGGTCAGGCTGACGTGCGCCAGACGCGTGTAAGGGTCGGGAGGGTCCTGTTTCCTGCGTGCCCAGGGCCAGCGCATCGTCAACCCCCTTCACATCCGCCCGCGGCCTTAGATCCTCGTCATCCGAAAGCCTCAAGGCAAGCATTTCGGAAGGAGTCGTCGGGCACGGGGCGAAGCGGAACGGCAAAGTGGCTGGGTATGGGGACGAATCGGAAGGCTGCCGGGGATCGGTCGGGGTTTCCCGGCGGGTCGCCGTCCCGGACTCGGCTACCGTTGAGAGGCACCGGTTCCGGGACACCGGTGAGATCGCTAGGTGAGGGGTGGGCCGCGTGCAGCAGCCGGCGCTGGACCTGTGGCGTCGTGTTGTCTTCGTCGACTGGCACGGGGTGCTCTCACGCGCTCCTTACTGGTCCACGATCCTCTCCGACCGGCGCCATCCGATGCACCAGCCGCTGCGGGCCCGGCTCGGGCGGCTCTACTCGGACTCCGGTTTGCTCGCCGAGTGGATGACCGGTCGCCTGACGACGGTGGACGTCGTCGAGTATCTGGGGATCACCTCAGGCACCAGGTACACCCCGGACCAGATGCGCCGGCATCTGGAACGTGACTGCCGCAACATGCGCATCAACGTCGACATGATGCGGCTGCTCCGTGTCGTCCGTCACCGGGCCTTCGTGGTGATCGCCTCCGACAACGTCGACTGTTTCGCCCAGACCTACCGCCGGCTGACCAGTCGCCGCCGGCTGGATCCCCTGACCGAGATCCCTCCGCCGGACTCCCTGGGTGCCTGGGCGACGAGCTGTGACGACCTCGTGTGCTCCAGCGAGGTCGGGGCCCTGAAGATCGACGCTCCGGCCTTCTACGGCCGCTACCTCCGTGCGTGCGGGCTGACGTTCGACGACGCCCTGCTCATCGATGACCGCAGTGACAACTGCGCGGCCTTCCGGGCCGCCGGTGGTACCGCCCTGCGGTGGACCATGCACGCGGATCCGCTGGCGGAGGTCTCCGGGACGCTGCGCTCCTGGTTGGACGGCGTGCCCAAACCGCCCCCGACCCTCCCGCTCCCGATCGCACCTCGGGGCCAGCGCCTGACCGGGCGGGCGATCCCCGCCTAGGCGGTAGACCCCTCCGGGGGGAGGTCCGCGACCATCAGGACCCGGGCGTGCAGCAGCGTCCGCTGGGCGAGAGCGGTGCGGACGGCGCGGTGCAGGCCGTCCTCCAGATAGAGGGTGTCCTTCCACTGCACGACATGGGCGAACAGATCACCGTAGAACGTGCTGTCCTCGGCCAGCAGCTGTGCGAGGTCAAGGGTGCTCTTGGTCGTCACCAGTTCGTCGAGCCGTACCTGTCTCGGGGGGACCTTGGCCCACTGCCGGGTCGTGACGAACCCATGATCGGGGTAGGGCCGCGTATCCCCGACCGCCTTGAAGATCACCCTGGGTACTCTACGGAGTCTTCGGTGTCGCCGTGCGA
>JAUPKQ010000092.1 GCA_030837345.1 Actinomycetota bacterium
GACGTCGCCCGCATGCTCGCCGTGATCGGCAAGCCTGACCTCGACGCCCTGATCGACGAGGCGATGCCCGCCTCGATCAGGACGTCCGCCCCCGGGAGCGGATCCGGGAACGGCCCCGGAGGCGGCCCCGGCCTGCCCGAGCCGGTGGGCGAGAGCGAGGCCCTGGCGGAACTGGCGGCGCTCGCGCGACGCAACGTCCTCGCCGTCCCGATGATCGGTCTCGGCTACTACGGGACGAAGACACCCGCTGTGGTGCGCCGCGGCGTCCTGGAGAACCCCGCCTGGTACACGGCCTACACGCCCTACCAGCCCGAGATCTCCCAGGGACGGCTGGAGGCGCTCCTCACCTTCCAGACGATGGTCGCGGACCTGACCGGCCTGCCGACGGCGAACGCCTCCCTGCTCGACGAGGCCTCCGCGGCCGCCGAGGCGATGACGCTGATGCGCCGCGCCGCCCCCCGCGCCACGGCACCGGCGGACGCCGTCCTGGTGGTCGACACCGACGTGTTCCCGCAGACGCGGGCGGTGATCGGCACCCGCGCCGAACCCCTGGGTCTCACCGTCGTCGACGCCGACCTGACCGGCGCGACCGATCCCGCGGCGGCTCTCGCCACGGCGGCCGCCGGCCGGGGCGTGTTCGGGGTCCTCGTCCAGTACCCGGGGGCCTCGGGCGCCGTCCGTGACCCGGGACCGGTGATCGACGCCGCCCACGCCGCCGGGGCCCTCGTCACCGTCGCCGCCGACCTGCTCGCCCTGACCCACCTCACGCCGCCCGGCGAGCGCGGCGCCGACGTCGCGATCGGCAGCACCCAGCGGTTCGGCGTCCCCCTCGGGTACGGCGGACCCCACGCGGCGTACCTCGCGGTGCGTCCCGGCCTCGAACGCGCGATGCCCGGACGCCTCGTCGGCGTCTCGAAGGACGCCGACGGCGCCCCCGCCTACCGGCTCGCCCTCCAGACGCGCGAGCAGCACATCCGCCGGGAGAAGGCGACGAGCAACATCTGCACGGCACAGGTGCTGCTCGCGGTGATGGCTGCGATGTACGCCGTGCACCACGGCCCGGACGGTCTGCGGCGCATCGCGGCCCGGGTCGCCGGGCACGCGGCGGCGCTCGCGGCCGCCCTGCGGTCAGGAGGGGCCGAGGTCGTGCACGAGGCGTTCTTCGACACCCTGCTCGTCCGGGTCCCCGGCCGGGCGGACGCCGTCGTCGAGGTCGCGCGGTCCCAGGGGATCCTGCTGCGGCGGGTGGACGGCGACCACGTCGGCATCGCCTGCGACGAGACGACGACGCCGGAGATCCTCGACCAGGTCGGTAAGGCCTTCGGGGTCGCCGGAGCGGGGGAGACCCTGGCCGGGACCTCGACGGCCCTGCCCGCCGGACTGGCCCGCACGAGCGCCTTCCTGACGAACCCGGTGTTCTCCGCCCACCGGTCCGAGACGTCGATGACCCGGTACCTGCGCCGTCTCGCGGACGCCGACTACGCGCTCGACCGGGGGATGATCCCCCTCGGGTCCTGCACGATGAAGCTCAACGCGGCCACGGAGATGGAGCCCATCACCTGGCCGGAGTTCTCGGGCCTGCACCCCTTCGCCCCGCCGGAGCACGCCGCCGGGACACGGCAGGTCATCACCGACCTCGAACACTGGCTCGCCGGGATCACCGGGTACGACGCCGTCAGCCTCCAGCCGAACGCCGGGTCCGCCGGGGAACTCGCCGGACTCCTCGCGATCCGCGCCTACCACCGCTCCCGGGGCGAGACGGGCCGCGACGTCTGCCTCATCCCCTCCAGCGCCCACGGGACCAACGCGGCGAGCGCGGCGATGGCCGGGCTGCGCGTCGTCGTCGTCCGCTGCGACGACGCTGGGAACGTCGACCTCGCCGACCTGCGGGCCCGGATCGGCGAGCACGGTCCCCGGCTGGCCGCCGCCATGGTCACCTACCCGTCGACCCACGGGGTGTTCGAGGAGTCGATCACCGACCTGTGCGCCCTGGTCCACGACGCGGGCGGCCAGGTCTACGTCGACGGCGCCAACCTCAACGCGCTCGTCGGCCTCGCCCGGCCCGGCCGGTTCGGCGCCGACGTCAGCCACCTCAACCTCCACAAGACCTTCTGCATCCCCCACGGCGGCGGAGGCCCCGGCGTCGGTCCCGTCGCCGTGCGCGCCCACCTGGCCCCCTACCTGCCCAACCACCCGCTGGACGACGGCGCGGGGCCGTCGACGGGCGTCGGGCCGGTCGCCGCCGCGCCGTTCGGGTCGGCGGGGATCCTCCCGATCCCGTGGGTGTACCTGCGTCTCATGGGCACCGAAGGGCTCACCCGGGCGACGCGGGCCGCGATCCTGTCGGCGAACTATGTCGCAGCCCGGCTGCGCGAGTACTACCCGGTGCTCTACAGCGGCCGTGGAGGGCTCGTCGCCCACGAGTGCGTCCTCGACGTCCGCCCGTTGACCGCGGCGACCGGAGTGACCGTCGACGACATCGCCAAACGGCTCGTCGACTACGGGTTCCACGCGCCGACGATGTCCTTCCCCGTCCCCGGGACCCTCATGGTCGAACCGACCGAGAGCGAGGACCTCGCCGAACTCGACCGCTTCTGCGACGCCATGATCTCGATCAAGGGTGAGGCGGACCGGGTCGAGGCCGGAGTCTGGCCCCCCGACGACAACCCCCTGCGCAACGCGCCCCACACCGCGGCGAGCCTCACCGGGGAGTGGGACCACCCCTACTCCCGGGCGGAGGCCGTCTTCCCGCCCGGCGTCGACCCGCGCGCGAAGTACTGGCCCCCGGTCCGCCGGATCGACGGAGCCTACGGCGACCGCCACCTGACGTGCTCCTGCCCGCCTCCGCCGGACGCCGGGTCCTGACCCTGCCTGGCCCTGCCTGACCCCGGACGCCGGGTCCTGACCCCCCCCGAGGGAGCACAGGGCTTGACGGTCGCATGGGGTCACGATGACCGAACCGGGAACATCCTGGGCGCTCTCGCAACAGGTCGCGCCCGATTCAACTCTCGTGGAGGAAGGTTTTCTGATGCGGACCAAGGTAGTGGCCGTGCTCTCGGCCGTGGCGATGGCGATCGGGCTCGGGGCGTTCGCCCTCAGCCTGTCGACCACCGCCTCGGCCGCCGCCGACGATCCCGCGCTCGCGGGCAAGCGGGTCTGGTGTATTGACGCCAACGGTCTGCCGCACTACCTGCCGTCACCGTGCAGCGGGTACAAGGGCATGTGGTTCTTCGGTACCTCGCTCGGTGGCGGCAACGGCGGGACCCCTGGTCCTGTCGGTCCCCGGGGCCCGGCGGGTCCGGCGGGCAAGGACGGCGACAGCGCCATGGTCATCAAGCGCGCGAGTATCACGCTGACGTCGTCGAGCCCGGCGTCGACAAGCGTCACCGTCTCTGACCTGCCGCGCTTCCTCGCCAGCAACGGACAGATCTTCGGCTCGAACGTCGACGGCGCACCCACCGGTGTCAAGGTCGAGGTCAACAGCCCGACGCCTTCCGCGGGCTCGACGACTCGCGTCTTCAATTTGTCCGGCATCGTCGTCCCGGCGCACAAGAAGTTCACCCTGGAGGTCTGGGCCGCCGGCGTCGCCTGAGTCCTCAGTTCTCTCGTTCCGGATCGTGCGGGGTCGTGACATCGGGTCACGGCCCCGCCGTCAGTCGTCAGTGGAGCGGGTCTGCCAGGTCTCTCCACCGCAGGGAGCCCGTGAACTCCCGAAGACGCCGCGCCGTCGTCGGCAGGTAGGCCCGGTACTCGGCGACGGCGTAGACGTAGCACCAGGCACGCAGACGGTTCTCGTCGAGGAGCGGACAGCGGCTGAGCTGAGTCACGCGAGCCTCGACGGGGGAGGGACTGCTGTTCGGTCTGTTCGTCATATCCGGGGTCACGGAACCGCTCGATCGCCCACTCGAACCGCATACCCGTGACGTCGTCGAGCGGTTTCAGGCCTCGCATGCCGCCGAGTTCCGGCCGTGTCAGGCGGGTGATCAGTTCGCAGAAC
>JAUPKQ010000093.1 GCA_030837345.1 Actinomycetota bacterium
CGATGGTACTGCCCGGGGGACTGGGTGGGAGAGTAGGACGCCGCCGAACGTTTTCCGCTGGATGGCGGTCACCCCGCACCGTGTTGGTGTGGTGCGGTGACCGCCATCCGCGCGTTTGCCGTCCTCCGGGATCCCCGGAGAGGACACCGTGTGGAACGGCGGGTAGCCTGACGCGGCCCGGAGAAATGGGAGCTGGACACTATGGCAGATCAGGACGAACCGCGTCAGAACGCGCAGGACGATCAAAGTCGTTCGACGGGTGGTCCCGGCGGGTCCGCGAAGGGCCGCCAGAACCCGAGAAGCGGGCCGGATCGGCGCCCCGGTGACCCTGGCAAGAAGATCCCCCCCTCCGGCGATCCCGCATCTTCCCGTAGCGGTGGAGAGCGTCGCACCCCTCCGCGTGACCGGCGAGACCGACCCGATCAGAGAGACAGCCGGGGAGGGAACACCGGTGGTCGCCCGTCGTACGGAGGGCAGGGCCGTCCTTCGACCGGAGGGCAGAGTCGCCCGTCGTACGGAGGGCAGGGGCGTCCGGCCTCGGGAGGCCGTCCCGCCGGAACCGGTCGTCCGTCGACCGGAGGGCAAGGCCGTCCTTCGACCGGAGGGCAGAGTCGCCCGTCCTACGGAGGGAAAGGCCGTCCCCCGACCGGGGGGCAGGGGCGTCCCGCGTTCGGGGGCAAGGGCCGGGGGCCAGCTGACGGTGGAGGCTCACAGAATCGGGGACCGGCACGAGCAGGCCGAACGAACCGTGAGGAACGAACCACCGAGTATGAGGGCGGACCCCGTCGGCAGAGGCAGGATCGCCCTCCGATCCCCGAGGACGTGACCGGCACGGAGTTGGACACCTCGGTGCGGTCCGAGTTGGCCACGCTCCATCCGGCAGTGGCGAAGGAAGTCGCCCAGCGCCTTGTTCTGGTCGGTCGCCTTCTTGATGAGGACCCGGAGACGGCGTACCTGCATGCGGCCGCGGCGCGGGAGCGAGCGGCGAGGGCCCCCGGCGTCCGGGAGGCCGTCGGCCTGGCGGCTTATCGCACGGGCCGGTACGCCGAGGCCCTGGCGGAGTTGCGCACCGTTCGCCGGCTGACCGGTTCGAACGACCATCTCCCGGTGATGGCTGACTGTGAGCGAGGACTGGGACGTCCCGAACGGGCACTGGAGATGCTGCGGTCGCCGGAGGCCCGTGGCCTTGACGTCGCGGGACGCGCCGAGTTGCTCATCGTCGCGGCGGGGGCGAGGGCGGACATGGGGGAGCTGGAGGCCGCTGTGATCACTCTTCAGGTTCCCGAGCTGACCTCGACGCTCCGGGAACCGTGGATCGCCCGGCTGCGGTCGGCGTACGCGGACGCCTTGTTCGGGGCGGGCCGCGACGAGGAGGCCCGGCTGTGGCTCGAACGAGCCGCGGAGGCCGATGAGGACGGCGAGACGTCGGCCGCTGAACGGCTCGCCGAGTTGGACGGCGTCATCTTCCTGGACGATGACGAGCTGGACGAGGGCGAACAGGGCCACGGCGAACAGGGCCACGGCGAACCGGACGGTGCCACGGTGGTCGAGATGGCCCGCGATGCTGCGGCTGGCGAAGCTGCGGCTGGCGAAACTGTGACCGGGGAGGACCGTGGCGGGGCCACGGCCGGGACCGGCGAGGACGGCGGGGAGACCGGTGCCGATGAGTGACGCGCGACCGCGTGACACGCGGCCGGCGGCAGCCTCGTTGCCCGCCGCCGAGGGACCGCTGCACCGTCGGTTCGACCTGGCCCTGCTGGACCTGGACGGCGTGGTCTACATCGGGCCCGACGCCGTACCCGGAGCGGCGGAGGCGCTGGATCGTGTCAGGACGGGTGGCACCCCGCTGCGGTTCGTCACGAACAATGCCTCCCGCGCGCCCGAGACCGTCGCGGAGCACCTGACGAGTCTCGGGGTTCCCGCATCAGTGTCGGAGGTCGTCACCTCCGCGCAGGTGGCTGCGGCATTGCTCGCGCGCCGGTTTCCCGGAGGCTCCGGTGTCCTCGTGATCGGCGGGAGCGGTCTTCGGGACGCGCTGGCCGCGGAGGGGCTGACGCCCGTGGAGTCGATGGACGCGAACCCGGTGGCCGTCGTCCAGGGGTTCGGCCCGGACGTCGGGTGGCGGCAGCTGGCGGAGGCGACCCGCGCCGTCCGTGCCGGTTTGTACTGGATGGCGACGAACCTCGACCTGACCGTCCCGACCCCGCACGGGAGGGCACCCGGCAACGGGGCCCTCGTGCAGACGGTCGCCTCGGCCGCGGGGCGTCCGCCGGACGAGGTCGCGGGCAAACCGGAGCCGGGCGCCTTCCGGGAGGCGGCCCTGGCCGCCGGGAGCGTCCGCCCCCTCGTGGTCGGCGACCGACTCGACACCGATCTGGAGGGTGCCCAGGCGGCAGGCATGCCGGGTCTGCTGGTCCTGACGGGGGTGACGGGTGCCTCGGAACTGATCAGTGCCCCGCCCCGTCTGCGGCCGACCTATGTGGGGCGTGACCTGGGCTCCCTGCTCGACCCCCACCCGC
>JAUPKQ010000094.1 GCA_030837345.1 Actinomycetota bacterium
CTGCAGCTCGCTGTTCACCAGGCTCAAACGCTGCGCCTACCTCGTCAGACCGGTGTCATTGGAGTTCCCGGCCTTCTCGTCCAGCTGAGACACCAGCTGGTTGCGCGCCAGCACCAGCTCCCCGACCAGCCGCATCAGCGAGTCCAGCAACTCGACGTCCACCCGCACCGAGCTGTCCACCACGGACCGATGCGCCTGCTGCGGCGGAGGGGGAGCGGATCGTCCTGCCGGGTCCTCCGGTCCACGGGGACCGGGGACGGTTCCGGAGCCTACGGGGGAACCGGCCTGCTGGACCGGTCCGGCGGCCGTGCGAGGAGTCTCGTTCAACGGGTCCACCTGAATCTCTCTGGACGGTGTCCTGGACGGTGTCCTGCAGTCGGATCTCGCAGGAGGCGGGTGTCCGTCACGTCCAGACAGATCCCGTCCCCGATCGCAGTTTCGGTGTTTCCCGGCAAGACTTGAGCGTTTCGTGTCCCGCATGTGGCATTGGTCCCCCACTGTTCTCACAGCCACCCCGAGGGCACCGGCTGGAACCTCCCGGTTTAGGCTGATGAGCGGGCATCGCGAGACGATCGGCCCCAACTCCTCCGGCAACGAGGCCGGACCGTAGGGGGTGGCGTATGGCTGAGACACCCCGAAACCCGTTCGGCGAGATCAGCCTGGCGATCCGCGCTCGCATCCCCGCCGAACGCACCGGGCCCGTGTCGTCCGGTGACCGTGGGGAGAGGTTCCCCCGGACCCGGACGGCGTCGCCCGGCTACACCAGCTCGGAGGTCGCAGACCGGGCCGGGCTCACCGTGGACGACATGGGCCGCCTGTGGCGGGCCCTCGGCTTCGCGGAGCTCCCCGACGGGACGCCGGGGTTCACGGACGAGGACGTCGAGGCGGTCCGCGAGGTCGCCGGGCTCGCCGGGGCGGGGATCGTCGACATCGACCAGGTGATCAGGGTTGTCCGCCCGATGGGGTATCTCGTGTCACGGCTCGGGGCCGCCCAGGTGAGTGCCCTGGACGGGCTGCGGTCCTCCCCCGGGACGGCGGTTGCCGGCCGGGACGGCGCCCAGTACCTGGTCCCGCTGCTGGAGCGGCTCGTCGTCCACGCCTGGCGCCGTCACCTCGTGGTGGCGGCGTCGGCGGCCGTGTCGGCACGCGGCCTGGACGACGTCAGCCACCCGCAGGCCGTCGGGTTCATCGACATCGCGAACTACACGACGCTCTCCCGCCGGATCGCCTGGCCGGAGCTCGCGGCTCTGCTCGACCGGTTCGAGGCCTGCGTCTTCGACCGGGTCGCCACCGCCGGGGGCCGGGTGGTGAAGACGCTCGGTGACGAGGCGCTGTTCGTGGTCGGGAGCGCGGTGGCGGCGGCCGAGATCGCCCTCGACGTCCTGGACGCCGTCCGGGACGACCCGGATCTGCCCGCGGTCCACGGAGGGCTCGCCTACGGACCGCTGCTGGAGCGGGCGGGCGACGTGTTCGGCCCGACCGTCAACATCGCCTCGCGGGTCACCGACCTCGCGGGCGCGGGGGCCGTGCTCGTCGATCCGGCCTTCCGGCACGAGCTGGGGGACGACCCGAGGTTCCGGTTCCGGCGCAGACCGCCGAAGAAGGTCCCCGGGTACGTGTCGCTCGGGACCTTCCGGCTGCGACGGGCTCACCGGGAGGTGAGCTCGAGGACCTGCTCGCCGTCCCTGGGCCGGAAACCGACCCGCGTGAGGTAACGGTCGGCCTCCCGCATGCGGGAGGGGGCCACGACCCGCTGGACGCCGAGCCGCGCGAACGGACCGTCGGGCCGGTAGACGAACTCCCCGGGCGTGAAGTCCCGGAAACGCGGCAGGACGTAGTCCAGATCGATCCGGGCCGTCGACGGTCCGGTGCGGTGGGCGAGCACCACGCCGACGGTCTCACCGTCCGTGATCACGAGGAACGCCAGCCGCGACTCCTCGGGGACCCGGCCGGACCTCAAGGTGGCGCCTCCGAGCTCGGCGGACCGTGCGTCCTCCGGGGAACCTCCCACCCCGGCGGGGGGCCCGGGTTCGAGGACACCGGGGTTGAACCGTTCGATATCGGCGTGATGCCGGTGCAGCAGGTACCTGAGGTAGGCCTCGTCGGTCCCGACGGGGACGACGTCGTAGTGGCGCTCGTCATGCCGGGTCCGCAGCATCCGGGCGATGTGCCAGGCGTTGATCGCGACGAGGACCAGGTTCATCGCCGCCATCGGCCACACCCCGACGACGGCGTTGAAGACGACGAGCGCAGCCGAGGCGGTGAGGTTGAGGACACGGAAGCGCAGCACACGTGTCTGGAGGAGGGAGTAGACGAGAAGGGCGGAGCCCGCCCAGCCGAGGACGTCGGTCACCCGGGCGATCCTGCACCACGGCAGGACGCGAGGCGGCGGCGGGGACCCTCCCAGGGTGTCAGTCGATGATTTCCACCGTTCCGCCGAGGGTCACCGCGATCTTGCGGGCCTCCAGCTCGTCACAGGTGCGGAAATCGATCCATTGACCGTCGCGTCGCTGGGTACGAACCAGATACATCAGACCGCGGTTGGTCATGACGCACGCTCCACGAAGTGGAAGAAGAGAGGGAGGGAACTGCCCGATACGGCGCTGTACCGACTCCAGCGTGCGGCTGTGGTCACGGGAGAGGGCATGCCTTTCGTCCTAGCTGTCGGTTTGCTCCAGCGAAGGACCGGTCCGGGACTACTCCTCGATGGCTCCCGGAGGTTCGGATCCTCCGAGGTCCAGCCGGAAGGGCGGGTACCGGTCGGTGAGAAGGAGGGCGTAGGCGGTCACCCGTGCCGCCCAGCGGTGGAAACCGACGACGATCTCGAACAGGGGGCCGGGGTAGCGTCCCCGGACCAGCAGGAAGCTCAGGGCCACCAGCGTGATCATGCTGAGCAGGCCGGGGCCCCTCCACTCCAGGTGCTCGACCGGACCGGGCACGCCGAGACGGATGCTGCTCGTGTAGAGCAGCCAGATCAGGCAGTAGTGGGGGATGGCCAGCAGCCACCACGTCACGAGGACGAGGCCGCGGGAGAGACGCTCCGGGTACCGGACGGAGAAACGCGCCGGGTAGCCGGGCACCTCCGCGAGCGTGAACGGCGGGTACCGGTCGGTCGAGCCGAGACCGAACCCGTACACGCCGACGCGCCACCCCCAGCGCAGGATGCCGACCGTGACGTCGAACAGCGGCCTCGGGTACCGGCCCGTCACGAGGACGCAGAAGAAGGCGGCGGCCCATCCGACCAGGAGCACGACCGCCAGGCCGGTGAGGGCGACGTAGTGGGGGATCAGCAGGAACCACTTGACGAGCCACAGGATCCGCGACGGGGCGTCCAGATCGGCTTCGAGGACGACAGGATGTGGCAGGGGTGTCTGCCGGGGTGGGGGCAGGCCCCGTGACGCCGGGGCGTGCGGCATGTTGATCCTCCGATAGCGGCACGGACGGATCACTCTACCGTCACGGCGCCTTCCTCAGCGGGCTCCTGCGCAGGCGTCTCCGACTGCTCCTCGGAGGCCTCGGACGGATCGTATGCTCGGTGTCATGCGAATAATGCGGGGTGCCAGGGGAGGCCGCCGCCCTCAGTCGGAACGAAGCCTTACCAGCCGCACCCGCATTCTCGACGCCGCCGTCCACTGCCTCGTCGAGGACGGGTACGCCCGCACGAACACCTTGAGCATCCAGACCCGGGCCGCGGTCTCCCGCGGACGTCTGCTCCACCAGTTCCACTCCAAGGACGAGCTCCTCGTCGCCGCCGCCCACCACGTCTTCGAGTCCCTGCTCCTGGAGCCGGACGGCGTCGAACGGGTCCTCCCGCCGGGCGCGTCCGACCCGGCCGTCCGGATCGACGCCGTGATCGACCTCCTGTGGGCGACGTACCAGCACCCTTCCTTCTGGGCCGCGACCGAGCTGTGGGTGGCGGCGCGGACGGCGCCGACGCTCGCCGACGTCGTCCGGCCCGCCGAACGCCGGCTCGGCCGGGTCGTCCGAGACCAGATGGACGACCTGTTCGGCGACGAGCTCGCCGCCCACCCTCTCTACCCGAGCCTGCGCACCCTGCTGTTCACGAGCATGCGGGGGGTGGTCCTCACCTACGCCTTCGACCGGCGTGACCCCGCGGCCGAGCCTGCCCTCGCCGCGTGGAAACTGCTGGCCAGGTCGGTCCTTCTCGGGGAGCGGGCGCTCCCGGGCGGGCCGGTGTGAGGCCGGTCCTTCCGCGGGATCCGCGTCGGCGGTCGGTCGGTGGCGGGGACGTTTCGGTGGTGGGGACGCTCAGGTGTCGGCGCCGGCGCCGACGTTCCGGTCGAGCAACCGGAGCCTGCGGCTCAGTTCCTCGACCCTGCCGGGGTCTCCGGCGTCGATCGCTTCGTCGATCTCGGCCACCAGGTCGTGGACCATCGGGTTACCGAGCCTCAGATCAGGCTTGCCCCTCATCGCGCATCCCTCTCTGCCAGGGCGTCGGCGCCAGTGCTGCGGGGGTCGGGACTGTTGCTCAACGCTCAGCTTCTTCATCATCGCGTGTGGTGACGAAGGGGGAAGGTTTCAAGGTCATCGAAAACGTCACATTGTTGTCGTGACAGGTTTACGGTATGTCGTCAACCCGGAACGCCTCGTGTTCGGTAAGAAGGGTGTCCGGTACCGGGGTGTCGCGGACGGGGGAGGCTGGCGTCGTGGTCTGGGTGAACGGCTCAGAAGAGGAGCCAGCGGGCCGAGGTGACGAAGGCCGCCAGGGCGATGACGATGAAGAACAGCGACCACACGTGGGCGTGGATCGCCGTCAGCTCCTCCAGGGCGGCCTGGTCGCTCCCGCCGAAACGGTGCTGCCGGCCGGACAGGCCGGAGACGGAGAAGCTGTCCCGCAACCCCGCGAGCAACAGGAACCACGCCAGGGCCGTCACGGCGCCGAACTGGGCCCCCGGCCCGGCCCGGTAGAAGAACACGGCGCCGACCAGCCCGATCACCACCATGACCGTGAGGGTGAAAAGGTCGGCGTTGAACAGCGCCGTCCCGACCAGGAGCAGGAGGAGCACGCCGAGAACGGTCCGGGAGTCCCACCCGACCTCGATGCCGCGGGCGAGGAGCAGCCCGGCGATCGAGGGGGCCGGGTAGCCGGCGAGGGTGCCGAGCACGTTCGACGGCCAGAAGAGCTTGCGGCGGGGCAGGCCCGTCGCGCCCGCCCCGCTCGGGGACAGCCACAGGAACCTCACCCAGTTGCCCGTCACCAGCAGGACGACGGAGTGGCCGACCTCGTGCACCAGGGTGGACAGCAGTCGTGTCCGGCGCCAGAAGACGTCGACGGTCACGAGCAGGAGGGAGATCCCCAGCGTTCCCAGGACCGTCGTCGAGACGTTCGTCCACTGACTGATCTCGGATGGTTCAGGCATGACGGCCCCCTCGACTCCGGCGCGGCCGGGCACGGCCGACTGGTCGGACATGCCGGACGGATTGTCCCCGAGTGGGATCAAGCGTACCGGGGCCGTCACGTCCGGATCTCGCCGTCCGGATCTCACTGTCCGGAGATCACCGTTCGGCTCGTCACCGTGCCCGCTGATCCCGTCCCCACCCGCCCCATCTGGGCGAAAAAGTGCGAACCCGACATAGTGAGGCCGCACCCGACGGCAGCACACACGAGAAGGAGACGGCGATGAGGGCGACGGAACCGAACCCGAAGGACACCCCGAAGGACACCCTGACGGCTCCCGGTGAGGGACGGCTGTTCATCGACGGGGCCTGGCGTGACCCCGTCGCGGGCGGCTGGCGGGACGTCGTCGCCCCCGCCACCGGAAGGGTGCTCGCCCGCGTGGCCGCCGGGACCCCGGCCGACATCGACGTGGCCGTCGCGGCGGCGCGGCGGGCGTTCGACACCGGCCCGTGGCCCCGCCTCGACGTCCGGGAACGGGCCCGGATCCTGCGGCGTGTCGCGGACCTCGTCACCGAGAGGGCGGACGAGCTCGCCACCGTCGAGAGTCTCGACGTCGGCAAACCGATCACCTTGTCCCGCTACGTCGACGTCGCGGCGGTCGCGGGCACGTTCGAGTACGTCACGAGCCTCACCCACCACCTGGATGGCGCCGTGCGGGCGACCCCTCTCCCCGCGCACGCCTTCACCCGCCGGGAGCCGGTCGGTGTCGTGGCGGCGATCACCCCGTTCAACTTCCCGCTCATCCTCTCGACGAGCAAGTTCGCCCCCGCCCTCCTCGCGGGCAACACGATCGTGCACAAGCCCGCGGGTGACACCCCTCTGTCGGCCCTGCTCCTCGCCCGGATCTGCCACGAGGCGGGGCTGCCCGACGGCGTCCTCAACGTCGTGACCGGCACCGGCGCCGAGTGCGGCGACCACCTCGTCACCCACCCGGGTATCGACAAGATCGCCTTCACCGGGTCGAGCGGGATCGGCGCCCGCGTCGCCGCGCTCGCCGGAGCCCACCTGACGCCGATGACCGCCGAGCTCGGAGGCAACGCCGGCAACCTCCTCTTCGCCGACGCCGACCTCGAGCGGGTCCTGCCCTCGGTGATCGAGGCCTTCGTCTTCAACAGCGGCCAGTTCTGCATGGCGGGCCCCCGGCTGCTCGTCGAACGCCCCCTCCTCCGCCCGGTGCTCGACATCCTCGCCCTCCAGGTGCCGCGGATACCGGTGGGGGACCCGTCCGATCCCGCCACCGTCATGGGGCCCCTCGTGTCGGAGGCCCAGGTGGAGCGCGTCGAGTCCCTCGTGGACGGCGCCCGGGCGGCGGGCGCCGAGGTGCTCACCGGTGGCGCCCGCCTGGAGCGTGACGGGTTCTTCTACCCCCCGACCGTGCTGACCGGGCTCCCGCCCGACGCCCCCGTCGTCCAGGAGGAGGTGTTCGGCCCGGTGCTGACCGTCCAGCCGTTCGACACCGAGGAACAGGCGATCGCCCTCGCGAACAGCACCGGATTCGGGCTCGCCGCCGGGGTGCAGACGGGCAGCATCGACCGTGCCCACCGGGTCGCGGCCCGGCTCCGGGCAGGGATCGTGTGGGTCAACGGGTGGGCGCTGATCGATCCCGGCGTACCGTTCGGAGGGGTCGGACGGTCCGGGTGGGGCCGGGAGTCCGGTCCGGAGTCCCTGGATGCCTACACCGCGACGAAGTCCGTCGTCATGTCCCTCATCCCCGCCGCCACCGCGTCCGACGCGGGACAGGAGGAGTGATCGATGCGTTCCGCACGGGCAGCGGTCGTCGAGGGCGCGGGCGCCCCCTTCGCCGTCCAGGAGATCGATCTCGACGGACCCCGTGAGGACGAGGTTCTCGTGGAACTGGTGGCGTCCGGGATGTGCCACACCGACCTGGGGATCCAGGCCTCCGGCGTCCCCTTCCCCCTCCCGGGGGTCCTCGGCCACGAAGGCGCCGGGATCGTCCTCGAGGCGGGATCCGCCGTCCGCGGGGTGAAGGCCGGGGACAAGGTCCTGGCGAGCTTCACCTCCTGCGGAACCTGCGACGGCTGCGCCGCCGGGCGACCGTCCTACTGTCGCACCTGGCTGCGGCGCAACCTCTTCGCCGGACGCCGCGACGACGGCACCTCACCCCTTCACCGGGACGGCGTCCCGATCGGGGGACACTTCTTCGGGCAGTCGTCCTTCGCCGACCACGCGGTGATGGACGCCCGCAGCGTCGTCCCCGTGCCGCACGACACCGACCTGTCCCTCCTCGCCCCCCTCGGCTGCGCCGTCATGACCGGGTTCGGAGCGGTGCGGAACGTCCTGCGCGTCACCCCGGGCCGCGCCGTCGCCGTCCTCGGCACCGGGGCCGTCGGCCTCTCGGGGATCATCGCGGCCGCGCTCGCGGGCGCCGATCCCCTCATCGCGATCGACATCCTGCCGCAGCGGCTGGATCTCGCGCGTGAGCTCGGGGCGACCCACGCGGTGGACGCCGGGACCGAACCGGTGGGGGACCGGCTCGCCGAGATCACCCACGGGGCCGGGCTCGACCTCGCCTTCGACACGACAGGCGTGCCCCGCGTGATGCGGACCGTCCTCGACGCCCTCGGGACCGGCGGGACGCTCGCCACCTGCGCGGCGCCCCCGCCGGGCACCGAACTGCCGGTCGACGTCGCGGGCATCCTCGTCGGGAAGACGGTCACCGGGATCACGATGGGGGCCGCTGACCCGCAGGTGATGATCCCGCAGCTCGTCGCCCTCCACGAGGAGGGGCAGCTGCCGATGGTGAGGCTCGTGCGCCACTACCCGCTGGCGGACATCGGGCGGGCTGCCTCCGACATGCGGGCCGGACGGACGGTGAAGCCCGTCATCCTGCTCGGCTGACCCGGAGCGACCGTGGCGCGTTCGAGCTCCAGCAGGAACGTCTTCCGAGGGAGGCCTCCGCTGTAGCCGGTCAGGGCGGCGTTCGCGCCGACGACCCGATGGCAGGGGATGACGATGCCCAGGGGGTTGCGGCCGTTCGCCGCTCCGACGGCGCGCCCCGCCCCCGGACTGCCGATCGAGGCGGCCAGCTCCCCGTACGTGGTGGTCCCCCCGAAGGGGATCGTGCGCAGGGCCTGCCAGACCCGCTGCTGGAACGGCGTCCCCTCCGGCCGGAGCGGCAGGTCGAACGCCGTCCTCTGGCCGGCGAAGTACTCGCCGAACTGCTCGGCGGCGTCCTCGAACCCGGTGCCGACGCGCGGGCCGAACGCCTCCTGGGGCGGGCGGTGCCGCTGGCCGGGGACGTACAGGCCGACGAGGGCGCCGTCGCGGGCGACGAGGGTCAGGTCTCCCAGAGGGCTCGCGACGACGGTGTGTCCGGTGGTGGACGGTGCCGGCATGTCGATGGCCCCTTCAGCTGGTGGTGGTCGTACCCTCCCATCCTCGGTCACCGCCCGGGTCGCCGCCAGGCGGGTGGTGAGGTGCGGCCATCGGCGGTCTACCGTCGAGAGACAGCTTGTTGCGAAGCGATCCCGGAGGGTCCGTGATGACACCAGAAGAGATCATGGAAAAGGTTGGTGACAACCTCAGCGTGCGCCGCGTGTTCGGCGAGCCGATCGAGCGTGACGGGACCGTCGTGATTCCCGTCGCCATCGTCGCGGGCGGTGGCGGCGTGGGAAGCGGCACCAGTGAGGCCGGCGACGGGATGGGCGGAGGTTTCGGCGGGCTCACCCGCGGCATCGGCGCCTACACGATCCGGAACGGCGAGGTGCGCTTCGTCCCGGCCGTCGACATCGTCGCGCTCGCCGGTATCGGGCTGATGTGCCTGCGCGTCCTGGTCAGTGTCCTGCGGCGACACCGGCGTCGAGGGGTGCCGGCAGGGAATTCCGCGGGTGCCTCCAGGCGGTCGTGCTGCGGGCGGGGCTCACCACCGGCGTAGGTACAGCGCTGGGAGGTCGTACCCGTACCGAACTAGTATTCAGCGGTGGAGGGGCGCGGGGCGAGAGGTTGCGGGCACGGATCGTGATGTCAGAGTTTGTTCCCGTGCTCGTGGCGGTGCAGGGGCGTCCACCGCTGGTGGTGGTCGGCGGATCGGCGGCGATCGCGTTTCTGCTCGTCGTGGAAGTCTGGTGGCTGGTCGGGCACGCGATCGCACTCGCCCATGAGGGCGGGCACGCGCTGATGGCCGTTCTCACCGGGGGGCGGGTGACGAGGGTCCGGGTGGACCGGGACCAGACCGGGGAGACCGAGGTCCTGGTCGGTCCGGTCGGGATGGTCCTCGTCACCCTCGCGGGCTACCTCGCGCCGTCCGCCTTCGGGCTGATCGCCGCCGGGCTGATCGCGCACGGGCGGTCCGCCGCCGTGCTGTGGGCCAGCCTGGTGCTGCTGCTCCCCGTCCTCGTGGTGGCGGCGACATGGTTCACCCGGTTCGCGGTGGTGGCGACCGTCACGCTCATCGCCGCTGTGTTGTCCCGGGGGTCGGACACCGTCGTCCTGTGGGCGGCGTGCACCTGGACCTGGATCCTGCTGATCGGGGGGCTCACCCATATCTGCCTGCACTACGAGGCCGGTGCTGATCTGCTCGCGCTGAGAAGGCTCAGCCGGATCCCGGTGGAGATCTCCTCCCACGTCGTGGCGGTTCTCGCCCTCGCGGCGCTGTGGTGCGCCTTCTCCTGGCTCACAGGAATCGCTTGATGTTCTTGTAGGAATTTACTTGGTATAGTCCGACGCGCGTGGCCGAGGGGGCGAAGCCATGTTCACCGGGGGGTGTTGTTGTAGTGGAAAACACGGCAGCGAATTCGAGATAAAGCCGTAGTCGGCCGATCCGTGTGCCGGGGTCTCACCGTGCCCCGGCGGAACACCGTGGGATACGTGGCCGGAAATTGCCCGAGGTACTGGCATGGTGTCTTTGCGCCATGTCTGAAGGGGGGCTTCAACAGTGTCTTTCGCCGTCGACAGGTGTCATCTTCCACCTCCGCAAGGATTCGACCGTTACCGGGAAATACTCTCCGGAACCGGTACCCCGATCGTGATGACCGCCCAGGATCCGGCGAGTTTCGGGGCGCAGGTCCAGGTGGTGAGACTGGGCATGATGACGTTGACCGGAACCCGTAAGTACGGGAGCGGATATGTCCGCATCCGGCGGACGCCGACCCTCATCCGGGAGTCGGATCCGGGGACCTACCAGCTCGTCATCCAGGACGAGGGCGCGAACCGGTGCGTCCAGAACGGTCGTCCCGTCAGCCTCGGCCGGGACGACCTCGCCCTGTACGACAGCTCCCACCCCTATGAGCTCGGCCGCGGCGACGGCGTCTCCGGATGGCTGACGCTCACGTTCTCCCGCAGCTTCCTGCCGTTGTCGCGGGACGACGCCCTCAGGGTCTGCGGTGAACGTCTCGACGGCGGCTCCGGGCTCGGATCGCTGGTCTCGAACATCGCCACGTCGCTCGTCGGCAACTCGGAGAGCTTCGGCGCCGCGGACGGTACCCGCCTGGCCGGAACGTTCCTCGACCTTCTGGCCATCATGATCGACGAGTGGCTGGACGCGCGGAGGACCGCGGCCCTTCCCGCCTCCCCCCGCCGGGCCCTCGTCCTCGACGCCCAGGCGTACATCGAGGCCCACCTCGTCGACCCCCTGCTGTCACCGGGCTCCGTGGCGGCCGCCCACCACGTGTCGACGCGCTCGCTGAACCGCGCTTTCCAGGAGGAGGACGTCACCGTGTCGGGATGGATCCGCGCCCGTCGCCTGGAGCGGTGCCGGCTCGCCCTCGTCGATCCGGGACAGGAGCATCTGTCCGTCCACGTCATCGCCGCGAGGAACGGTTTCCCGAACGCGGCGCACTTCAGCCGCGCCTTCCAGAACGCCTACGGGTTCACCCCGCAGGAGTGCCGGAAGGAGAGGGCAGGCAAGGTCGCGAGAGCGACAGAATGAACTCGCCCGGGGCCGCGTCGCCGGCGAAGACGGGCTCAAGTCCGCTGCGGGCCAGGCGCGCGGCGAGTTCCGCCGGGGTCAGCCGCCAGTACCGCCACAGTTCGAGCGGCGTTCCCTCGGAGAGGTCGACGTGTCGCTCACCGGCCCCGGTCCTCAGGCGCAGCCGTACCGGGGCCCCGAGGCGCACCCGGATGAAACGGGTGTCCCGGCGAGGGTCGATGCCGAACTCCACGGCGTAGAGCGACTCGGGGATCCCGAGCAGGTCGAGGAGGAAACGGTTGAAGGGCGAGAGCCGGGGCGGGGGCGGAGCCGTCCCCCGGCGCGCCCCGCCGGGGCGTGCGGACGGGCCGGGGCACTCGTCCAGGCGCTCGCTGACGGCGAGGAGATCTGACCGCCCGAGACTCCCCCGGACGTTGCCGAGCGCGTCCTCGGGCGAGCGGAGATTCCCCAGGGTCCCGCCGAGCAGGAGGGCGAGGCAGGCCCTCGCGGGATCACGGACGGGCCCCTCGGGGCTCCCGGAAAGGGCGGGGACCAGGTGGTCGAACCGGTCCCGGCCGATGTCGAGGACGTGTCCCTCGAACGGCGCCGAGGAGCCGAACCACGTGCGGAGGCGGTTCTCGGCGATCTTCAGCATCCCGGGGCTGACGTCGATCGCGAGGTAGCGCCCGAGGACGCCGCGGGCGAGCAGATGCGAGAGCACCACCCGTGCCGGGTCTCCGTTGCCCGGCCCGACGTCGACGACGTCGAGGCGGGAACGGCCGGCGAAGTACTCGTCGAGAAAGGGCAGCCGGTCCCGGAGGGCGGCGATGTCGGGACGCGGCGGCTGAAGGGTCACGCTGTCGTCCCAATGACGGGCGCCGCTTCCGAAGTAACTGAAGGCGCGCGGCAGTTCGTGATGCCGTTCGAGCGAGTCGGCGATATTCAGCACGTTCTGTTCGTCGAAGACCTCGTAGAACTCGGGAAGTGGTGAGACCACGGGCGTGCCGAGAGTTGTCACCCGGTTCCTCAGACTCGCGTGAAATCCTTCCATCGCTCTGCTCCCCCGGACGTACCGACAGGTCGTGCCGGTGCGGCTCGACGGAGCGCCGGTAGGGGCCGGGATCCCGGGGAGGGCCCGGCCCGGATCACTGTAGGAGGGGGTCCGGGATTCGTCAATCGGCCTGTGGCGGGAACGGTCAAAGGCGTGGCGGAAATGGTCAATGACATGACCAGGTCATTGACTGAATACTCCGTTGTGGGCCGGAGCACGAACCCACAAGGCCGGTCCGGTCGTGCCCGGAAGCCCGTTCGATCGCTCCCGGGCACGGTGTTGACAGGCAACGACGGAGAGGGGACAACCATGTCCGCCAAGGTTGAGGAACTGCGGAACCTGGTGCATGCCAACGGCATGGGCGGCAGATTCGTCGAGGACCAGGAGCTGAACCGGGCAGGCAAGCTGGACGCCTGCGGTCACTGCACGCTCTGCAACTGCATCATCTGCTGGTGACGTGACGGAATGACCTGACACATCCGGCGTCGGGGGTGTCGCCCTCGACGCCGGGCCGGAGGCCGGTAACTCGTCGCGCCACGGGAGTTCCCCGTCGTCCTCGTGGTGTCCGATTCTCCGCCTCGTGTTTTCGTGAACCGTGGTGACGTGATGTCCGTGAGGCGACGCCGAAGGAGCGTGGACGATGCCGCAGCAGCCACTGCTGGACGACGCGGAATTCGCAGGCATACGAGGTGAGTTCGTGCTCAAGGTCGACGGTGACCGTCCCATCCTGTATCCGATGGACTACAGCAATACGAATGTCCACTACCTCCTCCCCACCGAAGGGCTCGCCCTGTCGCTGTTCGACGGGAGGACGCGTTTCTCCGACGTGAGAGAGGTGTACCTCGCTCTCTTCCCCGACGCCGGTCCCGACGATTTCGACAGCATCCTGCGCAGCGTCGACGAACGGGTCAGGCGCAGCCCGTCGACGGTCGGGATCGGCGCGGACGGGGTGTTCGAGACGTCACCGGAGCCGATCGGGGACGCGATCGTCTACGAACCGCGGGACTTCGTCGTCTCGCCGGAGGCCCATGCCGCGCGGCTCGCGGACCCCCGGACCCGCACCCGGCTCGATCTGCCGATCAACGTCTACACCGTCTTCACCCACCACTGCGTCACCCGGTGCCTGTACTGCTACGCCGAGCGGTCGCGGGTGGCGGAGATGCCCCTCGAACGGTGGGAGGAGATCCTCGACGAACTCGTCGAACTCGGGATCCACCTCGCGTCCCCGGACAACGGTGACACGTTGGCGAGGCCTGACGGGCTGCGCTTCCTGGAGATGCTCCTGGAACGTGATCTGTACTTCCTCCTCTCGACCAAGGCGCACCTCGGCCGGGGGGACGTCGAACGGCTCCTGGAGGCGGGGCTGACGAAGCCGATCCGGGGTCGCGTCCAACGGCAGGTCCAGCTGAGCATCGACGCGGTCGACCCCGAGGTGTCCCGGCGGCTGCTCGGCACCGGCCGCTCCCGGATCCCCGAGAACCAGGAGACCCTGGAGAACTTCCTGCACTTCGGCGTGATGCCGATCGTCAAAGGAGTGATCACCGGCCTCAACGTCGACCAGATCCTGCCCATCGTCGAGGCCTACTACCCGCTGGGCGCTCGACGTTTCTCCTTCGTCCGGTACACGCGGACCTTCCACCGCCACCGGGACGAGTTGTACGTCCGCGCGGAACACCTCGACCGGATCAGGCGGCAGGTCGACACGATCCGCACCCGCTACCCGGACATCACCCTGGACGAGAATCTCACCGGAGGCATCGGACCGTCGCTGGAGGAGCTGACGGACGAGCAGCGACAGTCCCTCTGGGCGAACCGGATCGGGTGCGGCGGAGGGTGGATGGCGCTCGGTGTCTCGGCGGACGGCGCGGCTTTCCTGTGCGAGCAGATGGTGATCCGGGAACCCTTCGTGGTCGGTGACGCGCGGACCCAGTCGATCCGGGAGATCTGGGAGAGCGACGCGCTGCGCGACTTCGTCTTCCCGGTCCGGGAGCAGTTCGAGGGGACGCCCTGCCACTCGTGCCCCGACTTCGAGGAGTGTCTGTGGGTGCAGGGCCGCTGCTACCGCGACGCGTTCTTCGCGTACGGGTCGGTGTTCTGCCCCCCGCCCCTGTGCCCCCGCAACGACCGCTCCTGATCCGACGTCGCGAAGGATGCCGCATGTCCCGATACCCGCTCCAGCGTTCCCGATTCACCCTGCAGGTTCCGGACGACTCCTCGGTCATCTGGTTCAACAGCCTGTCCGGAGCGTCCCTGCGCCTGACGGCGGACCAGAGCGAACTGCTGTCCCGGCTCACCGGGTCCGCCGCGACGGGCTCGGACGCCGAGACGGGCGCCGTCCCGCCGGGGGACGGCGAGGAGCTGCCGCCGGACCTGCGGGACCGGCTGGAGCTTCTCGGCTTTCTCGTCGAGGACGCGGAGGCGCAGCACGACCACGAACACGCCCGGTATCTGCAGGCGAGGGAGAGCGACGACGTCCTGTTCATCACCGTCGCGCCCACCCTCGCCTGCAACCTCCGGTGCTCCTACTGCTTCCAGCAGGACGTCACCCGGCTACGTCTCATGTCGGACGAGATCCGCGACGCCCTGATCGAACTCGTCCGGGCGAAGATGGAGGCGGGGGTCGAGGGCGTCGTCATGCAGTGGTACGGAGGGGAACCTCTTCTCGCGGCGGATTTCATCCGGCACGTCACCGGACGCATTCTCCAGATGGCTGGGGAGTACGGGGTCGAGTACCGCGGTGAGATGCTGACGAACGGTCTGCTCCTCCAGCGGTCCGGATTGTGGAAGGAACTGGGGGACCTGCGGATCAGGGTGCTCCAGATTCCGCTCGACGGATCCCCGGAGACCTACGCCGTCCGCAAGGAGATCGACGTCGACCGCGCCCGGGAGTTCTACGGGTTCCTGTACGAACACATCGAGGAGATCCTCGACCTCACCCACAGCGTCGTCATCCGCATCAACGTGGACCGGGAGAACGCCGAGGAAGCCTTCCAGGTCGTCGACGAGTTCGCCCGGCACGGCGTCACGGACCGGCGTCTGGATTTCCGGCTGGGATTCCTCAACGCCCGGCGGGGAGTGATCGACTGTATTCCGCACGACTGTTTCGAGGAGCACGAGTTCCTCGACCAGGAGGACGCCTTCCGCGAGCATCTGCATTCCCGCGGGTTCCGGGTCTTCGGGCGCCCGGCCCCGCGACCGTGGGCGTGCGCCGCGCCGTTGCGCGCCCACCTCGCCGTCGACCCCGTCGGCCGGATCGGCAAGTGCGTGCCGGCGATCGGCACCACGCAGTCGGTGTTCGCCACTCTCAGACCCGGGGACGTCGCCGGGACCCTGGCCGAACTGGAGGTGGCCGGGCGACCGTACGGGGACGTGGACCCCTTCACCTCACCGACCTGCGGCGGGTGCGCCGTCCTGCCGATCTGCCTGGGATCGTGCCCCAAGGACGTGAACGGTGACCCCGCGACGTGCTCGACCCGGGAGGGGATCGAGCAGAGGATTGTCTCGTTCGCCCGGCGGTGACGGGGACTCCGGGATCCGCGGGGCCGCCCGGAGCGGCCGTGCGGAGCGGTCACTCGAAGCGGGACGGGTCCCCTGCCCCCCGGCGGAGGACCTCCGGCTCGGGCTGGGAGAGGTCGACGACCGTCGTCGGCTCGACACCGCAGTCACCGGAGTCGACGACGGCGTCGACGACGTGGTCGAGCCGCTCCTTGATCTCCCAGCCCTGGGTGAGGGGCTCCTCCTGGTCGGGGAGCAGGAGGGTGCTCGACAACAACGGTTCGCCCAGCTCGGCCAGGATCGCCTGGGTGACGGCGTGGCGGGGGATACGGACGCCGACCGTGTGCTTGCGCGGGTGCAGCAGGCGGCGCGGAACCTCCTTGGTCGCGGGGAGGATGAACGTGTAACTGCCCGGCGTCGACGCCTTGACCTGCCGGAACACCACGTTGTTCACCTGCACGAACTGTCCCAGCTGACCGAAGTCCGCGCACACGAGGGTGAAGTGGTGCTTGTCCCCGAGGTTGCGGATCGCGCGGATGCGTTCCAGGCCCTCCCGGTTGCCGAGCCGGCACCCGAACGCGAAGCACGAGTCCGTCGGGTAGGCGATGAGGGCGCCGCCGCGCAGAAGCTCGACGACCTGGCCGATGGTCCGGGGCTGGGGGTTGTCGGGGTGGACATCGAAGTACCTCGCCATGTTCCGGGAGCCTAGACGATTGGTTCCTTGGGGTCTCGGAACCGTCCACCGGGCACTCTCGACCAAGCGGTCACCGGGCCGTCCACCGGCTTCGGGTCGACCGGTTCCGGGCCGAGACGCAGCCCGTTGAGGGCCGTCAGCACGCTCCCGGCGTGGGCGAGCAGCAGCCGGGCGGAGTCCGCCCCACGGTCGCTCGCGGCACCGATCCGCTCGTCCAGCCGGCGGACGGCGGACGCGAGCGCGGCCACCCCCTCCGCCGAGGTGCTGGCGTCGCTGTCCACCGGAGCTGGGGCGTCCGCTGGCGCGGTCGTGCCCGCTGGCGCGGGAGCGACGGCGCCGGTGTCCGAGGGGGCGGTGCCGTCGGCGTCCGCCGGCGCGGGGGTGCCGGTGCCGCCGTCCGGGGGCGCCGGAGCGGGGGCGCCCGCCGGAGCGCCGCGGAAGGCGGGGAAGGAGGTGCCGGGCGTGAACCGCAGGCGGTGGGCGATCGGGTGGCTGGTCAGTAACCGGGGGAGTGCCGACAGGTCGAGCGGGCTGTCGCTGAAGCGACCGAGCCGGTGGCGGGCCACCTCGTGGACGGCGAGCCCCACCTCGATGGCGACCCGCGCGGTGTCGAGGGGGCGTCCTTCGGTCTCGGCCTCCCGGAACTCGTCAGCGGCCCGGCTGAGGGCGGCGCTGCCCGGCGGGTGATGGTGGTCCCGGGTGACGGGAGCGACCCAGGCACCGAGGCGTGCCCAACGGCCGGCCGTGTCCGAGAAGGTGATGCGAAGCTGGGGACGGACCGTCCCCGCCTCCACGAGCATGGCGGGAAGTGGCAGCGGCTGGGGCGGCATGCCGTTCCAGCGGCTCCTGGCGGACTCGGTGAGGTCGATGACGACGCCGTCGCCGGGCGCCGTGACCGCGCACCCCGCGATCCATTCCAGGGACCACTGCTGGCCGGGGGGCAGCACGTGCCTGACCAGGGGGATCAGGGGGAGGGCCTGCCCGGTGCGGGGGTCGACGATCTCCGCGAGCACGTCCCAGACCGGGGCTTTCGACCGGTTCGTCACCCGGCCGTGCAGCATCACCCCGGTCGGGGGGTCGCCGGGCCGGTCCGGCGACGGGCAGGCGAGCGGAGGGTCGAGCCATCCGTCGACGCGGGCGGCACGCCGGACGCCGCCGTGTCCGACGATCTCCAGACGGGCACGTTCCTCGGCCTGCACGGCCCACTGCTCGATCCGTGACCCCCCGTCGCGGATCGCGGAGAGGACCGTACGGATACGGATCAGGAAGGCGACGAGTCCCCCGAACCCGACCACCACCGCCCAGAAGATGGCCCACACGGGGGCAGGCTCGAACGCACCGGAGCTCACAGGGCTCATCCTGACGATCCGGTCCGCCGGTTCGTCACCCATCGCGCCTGGCTCATGCCAAAGGGTGACTGGTTTCGGGGATCGGGCCATGAGGGGGATCGGCCGAACGACCAACGAGGGCACGCCGACACGCCGACCTTCCCGGCGAGGAGCGGAGGAGCGCGTCGCTCGCCCTCAAGCGAGGCTCCCGTCCGGACGACCCCACAGGGGCCGAAGCCTTGAGACCGGGTCCCCCGGCTACGAGGATCCTCTCCCGCAAGGAGTCCCGGTGCCGGAACCCGCGTCGTCCGTGGCCTGCCCGTCGTCCTGGTGGTCGCCACCCGGCCCGCCCTCGCTCGCCGGGGCCGTCCGGTCCCTGGCGGTGATGCTCGTCGCGATGGCGATCACCCTGGTCCCGGTCTGTTCCGCCTCCGGCGCCGGGCGGTCGTCCGCCCTGTTCGGGGAGGCGATCCGGCCGCCGTCCGCCTCCGCGGGGGACGTCCCGGCCGTGTCCGTCCGTCTTCCCGCCGGGCTGGAGGGCGAGGCCCCGTACGTGCCTCAGACATCCTGCGACGAGGAGGCCAAGCCCGGCGCGGTCCTCCTGGGGAAGCTTCTCGTCGCGACCTACCCCGGCACGAGCTACGGGATCACCCGGGCGTGCGGTGCGGACGGCGGTCCCAGCGAACACTACGAGGGCCGGGCCGTCGACTGGATGGTGGACGCCGACGACCCCAAGGAAGCGGCCCGGGCGGGGGCGTTCCTCGGGTGGCTGATGGCGACCGACGCAGCCGGGAACCGCTTCGCGAACGCCCGCCGGCTCGGCGTGATGTACGTGATCTGGAACGACGCGATCTGGGGTCCGTACCGGGCCCCGGGGTGGCGCCCGTACCAGGACTGCGTCACCCACCCGTCCCGGGAGTTCCGCACGAGCTGTCACCGGGACCACGTGCACCTCTCCCTCTCCTGGGCCGGAGCCTTGGGCCGGACCTCCCACTGGTCGGGCGCGGTCGCCCCCACCGACTACGGGCCCTGCCGGACGCCGGGACTCAACTGGGCCCCCCGCCGCACCGGGGCGAACCCGTCCCCGTGCCCGACGCAGCCGGTGGTGCGACCGGTCGAGGGCGCGCCGTCAACGCTGGTCGCCCTCGTGCGGTACTCGGGGGCGACGGCCGGCCGTGGCTCGACCGGGCCGGTGGTGCGCGCCGTCCAGGTCGCGCTCGGGATCTTCGCCGACGGCGTCTACGGACCGGTGACCGCGGACGCCGTCGCGGCGTTCCGGCGGAACGCCCACCTGCCCGGTGGGAACCGGCTGGACGCCGCCACCTGGCGGGCGCTCCTCACCTTCGTGGCCGCGGTCCCCACCTCGCCCGGATCAGGTGTCCTGGGGCGCCGGACCGTCGGCGCCGTCGGACGGTAGGGTCGCCCACGTCGAGCCTCACCGGCGTGGTGGGGCGAGACGGACGGACACTATGGGTTACGTTCCGGACCCGACGCCCTTCGACAGGGGCGGTGCCCCTGATCGGCTCCGCGGGAGCACCGCCAGGGACTCAGGAGGAACGGTGCACTCTCCGGACGCCGGGCCCCGGTCGGTGGCGTGGCAGGTCGGCGACGTGATCGACGGACGGTACGAGGTCACCGGGACGGTCGGGCGCAGAGCGACCGGGACCGTCCACCAGGTCCGTCACCTCCTCTGGAAGACGGACCTCGCGGTGACGACCCCGCCTCCTGGCACCTGGACGGACCGCGCCGCCCGCGCCCGCTTCCTGCGCGAGGCGGAGGCGTGGGCGCGGCTCGACCCCCACCCCCACGTGTGCACCTGCCACTACGCGCGGGTGTTCGACGGCGTCCCGCGGGTCTTTACCGAGCTCACCGGCGGCGGGACCCTCCGTGAGCGCGTCGACGACGGTTCGCTCCACCGTGGCGATCCCGGCGAGGCCGTCCCGCGGGTCCTTGAGCTCGCCGTCCAGCTGGCGGAGGGGCTCGCGCACGTACACGCGCAGGGATTCGTCCACCAGGACGTGCGCCCCGACGCCGTCCTGCTCGCAGCCGGGGACGGCGGGGGGCCCGAGACGGTCAAACTCGCCGGGTTCGTGACGGCGCCGGTCATCAGCGCCTCGCCCGGGCCGTCCGCCTACGCCTCCCCGGAACGAGCGGCAGGGAACCGGGCCGGTGCCCTGGGCGACATCTGGAGCTTCGCCGTCACGGTCCAGGAGATGTTCACCGGCAGCGTCTCGCGCGGTGGCGCTCGCGGTGGTGGCCACGATGGTGGTCACGGCGGCGTGGGAGGTCCGCGGGTCCCGGAGGCGGTCGCCGGGCTGCTCGACCGCTGCCTGAGGGAAGCCCCGGGGGAACGACCCGGCACGATGGCGGAGATCGTCGAGGAACTGACGGCGATCCACGCCCGGCTGACCGGCCGCCCGCGCCCGAGATCGGTGCCCGATCCCGCCGGTTCCCGGGCGGACGGGCTGAACGACCGGGCCCTGGCCCTGCTCGACCTGGGGGACGACGACGCGGCGACGGCGGCGCTCGACCAGGCCCTGGCGATCGACCCCCGGCATCCGTCGGCGACCTACCACGCCGGGCTGCTGCGCTGGCGGCGGGGCGAGGCGACTGACGAAGCGGTGATCGCAGCCCTGGAGGCGGTGGCCGACGCGGGGCCGTCGTGGAAGGTCCCCTGCCTGCTGGCGCAGGTCCACCTCGAACGAGGGGACGTCGCCGCCGCCCGCGCCCACCTCGAAGGCATGGCCCGGGATCCGCGGGACCGGTACCCGGGGGCCGGCGCCCCCGGAAGCGCCGGCCCCGGGGACGACCCCGGCCGCGGCCCCGGGGACGACCCGGAGACCGCGTCGCTCCTGCGCCGGGTGACCGCGGGCGAGGTGACGGACGCGTGCTGCCTGGTGACGCACACGGTGCCCTGGAACCCCTGGTCCGGCTCACGGATCTCGGATCGATGCGGTTCGCCCCACCCGGTCGCCATCCGCCTGGATCCCACCGGCCGGACGGCCCTCACCGGCGACGCCGACGGACGGGTCCGCCTCTGGGAGCCGCGCACCGGCCGGTGCCTCCAGGAACTCACCGGCCACCACGCCGGGGTCCGCACCCTCGACCTGACCCCGGACGGGAGCCACGCCGTCTCGTCGGGCTCCGACAACACCGTGCGGTGGTGGGATCTGGAACGAGGCGTCTGCGTGCGTGTCGTCGACGTCGAACCGGTGACGCCGCACGGCATCGCCGTCGCCTCCGTCTGCCTGACGGCCGACGGTACCGGGGTCCTCGCCGCCGGGCAGGACGGGACGGTCCGGCTCTTTCCCGGGGACGGCGCCACGGACGGCCTCGTCCTCACCGGGCACACCGGGGGTGTCAACGTCGTCGCCGCGGGCCCCCGGCCCGGCCAGGGCACGGGAACCGGCACGGCCCTGTCGGGAGGGTGGGACCACGACGTCCGGGCCTGGGACCTGGACGACGGCCGGTGCCGTCACGTGTTCACCGGCCACCACCACCCCGTGACAGCCGCCGCGCTCGCCCCGGCCGGACCTCTCGGCGTCACCGGCGACTTCGGCGGCGCGATCCTCGTATGGCACACCGAGGAGGGGACCGGTGTGGCCGCCCTGGGCGGGCACACCGGTCACGTGACCGCCGTCGCCCTGGACGGCGCGGGGGAGTTCGCCCTCTCGGCGTCGACCGACGGCACGGTCCGCTACTGGGAGACGGCTACCGGACGCTGCGTCCGCACCTTCCGTGGCCACCGGGTGATGGTGAGTGACGTCCGGTTCGCGGACGACGGCCGGACGGCGCTCAGCGCCGACCAGGACGGCTCGGTCCGACGCTGGCGGCTTCCCGGGCGTTACACGGCCCCGCCCCGCTTGGGCCGGCCCCGGACCCGCCGGGACGAGGACAGCCGCCGGGCCCACGCCGGGGCCCTGGCGGCGAAGGCGGCGGACGCGCTCGCCGATCACCGTCCCGGTGCGGCGCTCACCCTGCTGGGGGAGGCCCGCGCCCTTCCGGGCCGTGCGCGCGACCCGTGGCTCCTTCGGGCCTGGTGGGGGATCGCGCCGTCCTGTCTGCGCCGCGGCGTGCGCGCGATCTGGCACGTCCGGACTCTCACCGGCCACGCGGCGTACGTCACCTCCGTCGACGTGACAACGGACCTCGCGACCGCCGTGTCGGGCGGCGCGGACCGTGAGGTCCGGATCTGGGACACCGCCGACGGCACCTGCCGCCACGTGCTGACCGGCCACACCGACACGGTGACGTCGGTCTGTGCCAGCGCCGACGGCCTCCGGGCCGTGTCCGCGG
Organism: Actinomycetota bacterium; assembly: GCA_030837345.1. Lineage (GTDB taxonomy): Bacteria > Actinomycetota > Actinomycetes > Actinomycetales > Kineosporiaceae > JAUPKQ01. The sequence goes on from JAUPKQ010000094.1 coordinate 22,150, forward strand.
GGCAGGACGGCGCCGTCCGGGTCTGGAGCACCGAGAGCGGTGAGTGCCTGCACCTCCTGACGCCCCGGTCCCCGTCGTCGCGCCGGCACGGGGCGACGTGCGTGCGGACCAGCGGGGACGGCCGGTTCGTCCTCACCGGGTACGCCGACGGATCCGTGCTCCTGTGGGACCTTGACACCGGTGCCGTCCTGCGGCTCGCCGGGCACACCAGCGACGTCCGCACCGGCTGGCTCGCCGGGGACGCCTCCCTCGCGGTCACCGGCGGGTACGACAGGACGATCCGGGTCTGGGACACCGCCGACGGCACCTGCCGTCACGTGCTGACCGACCACCCCGGCACGGTGATGTCCCTGGGGGTCACCGACGACGGCCGGACCGCCGTGTCCACCGGCGGGTCGAGGGACCGGACGATCCGCGTGTGGGACCTCGTCGGCGGGTGCCTGCGTAGGGTCGTCGACGGCGGCCCGGGGATTCCGGGGGCGGTCCGGCCGCTCCCGGCGGCGGGCGACGGTTCCCTGGGCGCCGGAGGTTTCGCCGTCACCAGCGGGTCCCCCACCGGGCTGCGGGTCCACGACCTCAGCACCGGGGAGCGCCTCGACGCCCCGGCGGGTCACGCCCCGGGGACGCTGACGGTCGCGGCGACCCCCGACGGGCGGTACGTGTTCACCGGCGGCGCGGACCACGCCGTCCGGCTCTGGGAACTCGACTGGGAGCTGGCCCGGCCCGGAGGACTCCCCGGACCGGCGCGATGATCCTTTCTCAGATCCGCCCGGGCGTGGTCGCGGGTGTCGTCGAGGACGACGAGGAGGACTGCTGGGGCGCCAGGAGGATCGGTGCGGAGGAGGCCGAACCGTCAGGGACCTCCTCGGTGCTGCAGACCAGCGTCGCGATGTAGCTCGACCCGGGCTTGCCCGTGAAGGTGATCTTGTCGCCGTCGGGCGAGGCGTCCTTGGCGTCGGGCAGGCCGGGCTCGGAGGGGTTGGCGACGACGGAGATGGTGCACCGGGTGCGGCCCGGGTTGAAGTTGCGGTCGACGGCGGCCCAGGACAGGGCGACGGTGGTCCCGCTCGCCCTCAGCCGGGGGCGGGGGACGACGGGAGCCCCGTACGGCGTGAACTCGACGGGCGCCGACGTCGAGCACAGGCGGGCCGTGTTGCACACCTCCGCGCGGAACGTGTACTTCTTCCCGTTCTCCAGGCCGTCGATCGTCGTGGTGTAGCTGTTCGTCGGCGGAGTGCCGAGAGCGACCTGCTGCTGGCCGTCGTTGTGACGAACCGTCACGGAGGCGATCGATCCGGTCCCCGCCTGGAGGCCACCGACCGTCAGGATCACGTGCCCGTCGGACGAGTGCGTCTCGGCGGGCGACGGGGTGCTGCGCACGAGCGACGGGACCGAGGGGGACACGGCCCGGGTCGGCGTCGGGGTGCGCGCCGTCGTGGCCGCCGCGGAGGCCGACGGCGGCGGCGGGGACGGCGACGGTGCGGGCGGTTCGGGGGTCGGGTCGGCCCGGACCGTTCTCGGCGCGGAGGTCGCTGACGACGACGGGGCCGACGCGGTGGAGGGAGCCGGGGCCGGGGCGGTCGGGGCCGGGGCCGCCGTGACGACGCTGGGCGCGGGCTCGGGGACGATCGGTCCGTCGGCCGCCGACACCGACCGGCTCACTCCGGCCCCCGCGAGGACGACGAGCAGCACCCCCGTCGCGGCGGCCAGCGCACGCCCCCACATCGGGACCATGGCGAGCGACCAGCGTCGAGGTGCGGAGCTCTCGTCGTCCCGCCGCCAGGACCGGGCGGACGGCCCGGCGTCCTGCCGGTAGCCACCGTGGTGGCCGGGGCCCTCCGGCGCCATGATCTGGACGCCGTCGAACATGCCGGGGTGACCCCCGTACCCGTCTCCCGTGTAGCTGTTCGGGGCGTACCCGTCTTGGGCATAACCGTCCGGCGCGTAGCCCCCCTGGGCGTACCCGTCCGGCGCGTAGCCACCCTGCGCGTACCCGCCCTGGGCATGGCCACCCTGCGCGTACTGCTCCGGGGAGTAGCCGTCGCCGTGGTACCCGTCCTGCGTGTAGCCCCGGCCCGGCGCGTATCCCGTCTGCTGGCCGGCGACCGTCGGCGGGGCGAGGGCCTGGCCAGCGACCGTCGGCGGGGCGAGGGCCCGGCCGGCGACCGTCGGCGGGGCCGGCTCCGACGGCTGGTCCAGGGGGAACGGCTCGGGCTCCGGCGGTTCGCAGAGCGGCAGCCCCTGGAGCCGGGGGGCGAGTTCTCGCAGGGCGTCCCTGACCCAGGAGGCGCTCGGGCGGGCCTCGGGGCTCTTCGCCAGCATGGCGGCGACGAGGTTCCACAGGGAGTCGGGCATCCCGATCGGACGGCGCGGTTCCTGCCGGGTGTGGGCGAGGATCAGCACGAGCGGATTGTCGGCGACGAACGGCGCACGGCCCGTGCACAGTTCGTAGAGCACGATCCCCAGCGCGTACAGGTCGGCCCCGGCCGCGGGGCGGGCCCCGGCAGCGACCTCGGGCGCGAGGTAGCCCGGCGTCCCGGTGACCGTTGTCTGCGTCAACGCGGCGTCGACGAGCCGGGAGATCCCGAAGTCGGTGAGCCGCAGGCATACCCCGCCGTTGCCGTCGGAGTCGACCAGAACGTTCTCGGGTTTGAGGTCGCGGTGGATCACCCCGGTGGCGTGGACGGCGGCGAGCCCGTCCGCGATCTGGACCCCGAGCTCGGCCGCTGTCGACATCGGGCAGGGATACGTCACGGCACGCCGCAGGTGGCCCCCGGGGACAAGGTCCATGACGATCCCGAGCTCGTCCCCGTCGACGACCAGGTCGTGGACCCGGACGACGTGGGGACTCGACACGGCGGCGAGAAGATCGCGCTCCCGGACGAACCGCTGGACGGCGTCGGGGCGCGACGCCAGGTCATCACGGAGGATCTTGACGGCGACCTCGCGGCCGGTGCCCCGGACCCAGCCCCGGTAGACACGGCTCATGCCACCGCGACCGATCAGCTCCCCGAGGAGCAACTGGTCGCCGAACGCCCGGGCGGACAAAGGAGAGCGAGAAGGTGGTGCCGGAAACAGTCCGATCCCGTCCACGCGAGCCCCCTCCTGACCGCCCCCCCAGGCGGAGTCACCGACCCCGGCCCTCCCCAGGGCGGAGCTGACTGCCGGTTCGGCCAGTCGGAAACACACCGTAGGGCAAAGGCGCATTTACCCGCTGATGATCTTAAATTGCTTTGCGTAGTCATCACCAGGGGTTAACACATGGGGGAGGCACGCGGGCAGAATGTCACTCACCGTAAGGGAAATCGCGGGCACGGTTGCTGTCCGTCGCGCGGGTTTCCGGTTCTGGTTCTGGCGTGCCGCTCCCGCCCCGCCCGTCCGGGCCCTCAAGAGCGGCGGGGGAGGGACCGATCCTGATCCGGTGAGCCCTGCCGGACCGGTCACCCCGGACGCCGCCCGACCGTCCCGCAAGGACGCGCTGGCCCGGGTCACCGCGGTGATCCGTCACGGGACCCCGCTCCCGGCACCGGAGTGGGAACGACGGCACCGCTGGGTCCTCCTCCTCGTCCTCGCCCACATCCCGGCCCTCGCCGTCCTCGGGCTCCTCCGGGAGGCGGCCGACCCGGTCCGCATCGCCGTCGCCGCCGCCGTCCCCGCCCTCGGGGCGGCCCTCATCGCGCTCCCCTTCCCCCGGCGCGCCGTACGGGCCTGGCTCGCGGTCGCCTCGCTCATCGCGTGCTCGGGTGCCACGGTGTACCTGACGGGCGGCGCCGACGTCGCCCACCTCCACTTCTTCCTGATGATCCCCGTCATCGCCGTGTACGAGCAGTGGGCGCCCTTCGCCGTGGCGATCCTCGCCGTCCTCGCAGCCCACGGACTCGTCGCGCCGTCCGGCGCGGGGGACGCCGTCCTCCGCACGGCGCTGTTCACCGTCGGGTGCCTGGGCAGCCTGATGAACTGGGGCCTGCGCGAGACGTCGCGGGCCAGGGAGGCGGTGCTCGAGGCCGAACTGCGTCACGGCAGCCGCCACGACGGGCTGACCGGCCTGCCCAACCGGGAATGGCTGCTGGAGGAGTCCTCCTCGCGGGCAGGCCTGGTCAGCGGCGTCGAGGCGCTCACCGCCGTCCTCGTCATCGACGTCGAACAGCTGACGACCGTCAACAACACCCTCGGGTTCGACCTCGGCGACCAGCTCCTGATCCAGGTCGCGGACCGGCTCGCGGCAGCCGTCGGACCGGGCGAACGAGCCGTGCGGCTCCCCGGCGACAACTTCGCCGTCGTCCTCACCGGTGACCGGGCGGCCCGGGCCGAGGAGATCGCCGCCGACCTGAGCCACCGCCTGACCGACGAACGGATCAGTCTCAGCGGCGTCGATCTCGCCGCCGAGATCAGTATCGGCATCGCCTCGGACGACGGGACGCCCGGCGAGGCCGGCATCGGGCTGCGCGACCGGCTCGGACGCCTGCTGCGCTGCGCCGACGTCGCCCTTGGCGCGGGCAAGCGCGACGGCTCGGCGATCTCCCTCTACGACCCGCGTGAGGACCAGCACACCATCGAGCGCCTGGCCCTTCTCACCGACCTGCGGGAAGCCCTGTTCACCGACCAGCTGAAACTCGCCTTCCAGCCGAAGGTCAGCCTGGCGGACGGCGCCGTGCCGGGGGTGGAGGCTCTGCTCCGGTGGACCCACCCCGTCCGGGGAGCCGTCCCGCCGATGGACGTCGTCCCCGCCGCCGAGGCGACGAACCTCGTCACCCCGCTCACCCACCGGGTCCTGACGATCGCCCTTCTCCAGGCCGCCGCCTGGCGGGACGCCGGGGCCCCGCTGCGGGTCAGCGTCAACGTCCCGCCCCGCTGCCTGATCGAGGACGGATTCGTCGACTCCGTCTCCCGGGCACTGGAGTCGACGGGGACACCGCCCGGCCTGCTCTGCCTGGAACTGACGGAGACGGCCCTCATGGCCCACCCCGAGAGGACCATCGACGTCGTCCAGAGCCTCCGGGACCGCGGCGTGGAACTGTCCCTCGACGACTTCGGCACCGGGTTCTCCTCGCTCAACTACCTCCGACGGCTCCCCGTCACCGAATTGAAGATCGACAAAACGTTCGTGCGCGGGTTGTTCCAGCACTCGCAGGACGCGATCCTCGTCGAGTCGACCATCGCGCTCGCGCACCGGCTCGGGATGGTCGTCGTCGCCGAGGGCGTCGAGGACGAGCGGACGGCGAGCGTGCTGACCGCCCTCGGCTGCGACCTCGCCCAGGGATTCCTCTACGCCCGCCCCCTCCCCGCCGAGGAGGTTCTGGACTGGATGAAGGCAGGGGGACGCGGAACGAGGGAACGGCTGGGATAGACGAGACCCGGGATCTCTCCGCCTGCGTGCCGCGGCCCCGCCGGGACCTTCACGGCGGACCTCCGCATTAGGCTGCCCCTCGGGTCGGTCGGCCCCGGTCCAGCGGAGGTGGTCGTGAGCGAGTCGGACGCGGTCATCGATCGCGTGCTCACCATCCCGAACGTGCTCAGCCTGGTCAGGCTGCTCCTCGTCCCGGTCTTCGGCTGGCTGATCCTCAGCGAGCAGGACGGGTGGGCCTTGCTCGTCCTCGCCGTCAGCGGTGCCTCCGACTACCTGGACGGCAAACTGGCCCGCAGCTGGGGACAGGTCTCCCGGGTCGGGCAGCTTCTCGACCCGACCGCCGACCGCCTCTACATCGTCTCGACCCTCATCGGCCTGGCGATCCGGGGCCTGATCCCGTGGTGGCTCGTCGCCCTCCTCGTCGTCCGGGACGCGATCCTCACCGTCACCGTGCCCGTCCTCGCCCGGTACGGCTACGGACCGCTCCCGGTGCACTTCCTGGGCAAGGCGGCGACGTTCAGCCTGCTCTACTCCTTCCCCCTCCTGCTCCTGGCGGACCTCGCGCCCCTCGGGATCGGGAACGTCGTCCGCCCGCTCGCCTGGGCCTTCGTCGGGTGGGGCACCGTTCTCTACTGGTGGGCCGCCGTCCTGTACCTGCACCAGATGATGACGATCATCAAGGCCGACCGGCAGCGGCCCTCCTGACGGGTGCCTCCTGACGGGTGCCTCCTGA